>CAZRHW010000232.1:0-5185 GCA_964599785.1 uncultured Bacteroides sp.
GAATTCATTTCATTGACCGAAAACATTGCACCGTTGAAGAAAGTCCCGACAGCAGTTCCGATCAGGATGGTACCCAGCGCCCCGTTGATAAACAAAAAGATATCATAAGTTTTTTGACCAAGGAAATTATCAGGTTTTGATCTGAATTCATAAGCAACAGCCTGAATGATGAAGCAGAAAAGGATTGCCATCCACACCCAGTATGCACCTCCGAAACTTGTTGCGTAGAAAAGTGGGAATGAAGCAAAAAAAGCACCTCCAAAAGTAACCAGGGTGGTAAAGGTAAATTCCCATTTCCTCCCAAGGGCATTAACGAGCATCGTTCTTTCCATAACAGTTTTTCCGATCGTATATATCAGTGTTTGACCTCCCTGGACAAACATCAGGAATACAAGGAAGCTTGCCAGAAGAGAGATAATCACCCACCAATATTGCTGAAGGGCTAAATGTGACAGATTCTCAAACATGATTAGTTTCCTCCTTCTTCATTAGGTCCGATTTTAATTTGCTTTGTCATAATCTTTATCTCTGCTATCAACAATGCCGTAAAAACGATGAGGAATAACCAGAATGTTATCTGCACCGTACTGGCATCAATCCGTGAGACTGCAGCAAATGTCGGCATCAGGTCCTGGATCACCCAGGGTTGACGGCCCATTTCTGCCACAGTCCAGCCGGCCATGGTGGCGAGATAAGCGAGCGGAATTGTAAACAATGCCAGCCGCTGGAATCCTCTTCTCCTTTCAAGACTCCCCGTATAGACAAATATGAGTATAAGGATAAAAAACAACAGGAAATAAAATCCAAGTCCCACCATAAAATGAAAACTGTAAAAGGATAAAGGAATATTCGGGATGAGCATTGAGGTATCATCAATAAAACCATACCCGAAATATCTGAAATATTCATTTATAAACTTCTCATCCATAAAAGTATCCCGCAGTGATTGATACCGTAACAGGTCACCCTGCTTATCAGCTTCCTTAAGTTCCCGTAATATTTCCCTGGCATATTTCCCACGTTTTATTTTTTCATTTGCTGATAGCAGCCCCCTTTCTTCATTTCCCTTTATCAGGTCGTTTATCCCGGGCACGAATGCATCCCATTTTCCATTTGCCATGTACGAAAGCAATCCGGGGATCTCGATCTTCAAATCCCTTATATTTTCCTGATCTCCTTCCGGATCAGAAATGATACCTATGATAATAAGTCCGACACCCTCCTTGCCCTGATATAAACCTTCGATGGCCGCCAATTTCATGGGTTGGATCTCTGCTAACTGCCTGGTGGAACCATCGCCTGTCAGGATCACATAAAAACTCGATAAAATGCCGAAAACGGCTGCAACGGAGATACTCCTTGTGGCAAACAAAATATTCCGCCTCCGCAGGAGGAACCATGCACTTACACCCACTACAAACACAGAGGCCAGAATATATCCGCTTGAAATCGTATGCAGGAATTTATTTACAGCTACAGGAGAAAATAAAACATCCCAAAACCTGATCATTTCATTCCTTGCCGTATCGGGATTGAACTGCATCCCAACCGGGTATTGCATCCATGCATTGGCCACCAGAATCCACAGGGCAGAAAGACTGGCTCCGAAAGCAACCAGCCAGGTCGATATCAGATGGAATTTTTTACTGACTTTATTCCATCCAAAAAACATTACTGCGATGAAGGTTGACTCAAGAAAAAAGGCCATAATTCCCTCGATTGCGAGCGGTGCACCAAATATATCTCCCACAAACCATGAATAATTAGACCAGTTCGTTCCGAATTCAAATTCCATGATGATCCCTGTAGCCACACCAATTGCAAAATTGATCCCGAACAAGGTCATCCAGAATTTTGTGATCTTTTTCCAATCTTCATTGCCCGTCCGTACATAGATTGTCTCCATCATGGCAATAATGAATGTAATCCCCAGTGTAAGCGGTACAAAAAACCAGTGATAAAAAGCCGTGAGCGCAAATTGTCCCCGCGACCAGTTTACCAGCGATAGATCAATGCTGTCAATCATTTTCAGGTTTATTTTGTAAGTTGTTCAATAACATAATTGGCCCTCTCCTGGTCAGATCTGAATCTGGCCTTTAGAAAATCAGGAAAGAAGAGGAATTTCAGAATAATGAAAAATATGAAAACTTTAATGATTATGATCAGCCAGAGCTTCTTACCGACTGTCATATTGCGAAATCCATCGTAATAGAAATTAAAAATGCGTATAAAGATGTTTTTCTGCACTTCAGGAATTTTTAATAAGTTCAAAATTATTAATTTTTATGGTTCATCATAAAAATGCGTACCTCATGATTATTTCTTAATGTTTAAGTTAACTAATTTGCATTCATATTATTTAACCACAAAGGTACACTAAGGTTATCACAAAGGAACTCCAAGGTTTAAAATCAAACTCCTTTGTGTTACTTAGTGCTATCTTTTGTGTTCCTTAGTGGTTTAAAAATTTTATTAATATTTCAGGAACGGATTATTATGATGATCCATTTTTATTTTTAAAACACATTTGAGAGATTCCAATATATTATAGATGGAATAAACCTGTCGTGCAATTATAAAAGACAGGTTATTGAATGCCGGGTAAAATAAATTATTAAAAACATCTGTATTTCTGTTTTATTTTTTGTATATTTAAATTACGAACATGTCCTGGTTAAAAATGCGTATTTATAATACAGAAGAGATTATTAAAGGAATCGCTGATCGTAATGACAGGATCATTGAATATATATATACTTATTATTACGATGATATCCGCAAGCTGATCCTTCTGAATAACGGTACTCTTGAAGATACCAAGGATACTTTCCAGGAAGCATTATTTGTTATCTATCAGAAAATTACGCTGGATGGCCTGACATTGAAATGTCATTTCAAAACCTATTTATATTCTGTATGCAGATTTATCTGGCTGCGTGAGCTTGAAGGAAGACATGCCAGTGCCGGTACAACGGAGGGACTGCCTGATCTGAATCCTTCACAATTTACCATTGGTGCAATGGCAGAGGCCGGGATGGAAATATTCACAAAACACTTTAATGAACTGAGTGAAATCTGTAAAAAAGTGCTTGATATGTATTTCAGGGATGTTTCCTTGGAGGAGATCAGACTGGTTATGGGATATAAAAATTTACAGATTGCCAAAGATAAATGTTACCGGTGCAAAAAGACACTTTATACAAGAATTTATAATAACCCTGAATATAAGAAGCTGAAAGATGAAGTATATCTGGCAGGTTGAAAAATATCTTGAAGGAGAAATGAAAGGAGAAGAACTCCGTTATTTCGAACTGGAAATCCTTAGAAATCCTGATCTTGCGAAAGAAATAGAGAAAGTCAGGAAAATGGATACTTTTTCAAGGAAACAATATGCAAAGCTTATAAGTTCTTCCGAACTGGTAGAAGAATATGACGATTTACAGAATATTGTTGATGAATCTTTGATAAGAAGCGATCTGGAGAGCCTTGAAATACGTAAAATCAGTAACAATGATCCCGAATTTCATGATTTCAGGGAAAAAGTGAAAACTGTATCATTCAATAAAGAAATTAAAGAAAAGCACAAAAATAAGGTTCTCATCCCCAGGAATGTTATCCTGCTGGCAGCAGCATCCTTTGCACTTTTGCTCGCGTTTTCCGTGATCACGCTGTTAACGAGGTCCTCCTCCGATGATCTGGAGGCTGTCTATGAGAAATTCTATGAACCTTACCAGGCAGACCTTCTTATCAGGGATATGGTAACATCAACCGATGATCCATACCAGATGGGCCTTTCCGAATACCAGCAGGCAAATTATGGAATGGCTCTTACGTATTTCAACCAGGTATCACCGGGATCGGAAATAAATAATGCCATTTATTTATTGAAAGGGATCTGTTATATGGAACTTCAGCAATTTGACAGCGCAATACAGTACTTTAATTCTTTGGATAAAGATCCTGTATTAAGCTTTTACGGGAAGTGGTACAGAGGCTTATGCTACATTAAACTGAATGAACCGGAACTTGCAAAAGATGAACTTCTCCTTATCTCTGAGCAGGACAGGCGTCTTAAAAGGACCGTTAGGACATTTCTAAAAAGCCTGTAATCCTTTTTTCTCTTTTCCCCTTTTCAATAACCTGTTTTTATAAAGGAATCCAAAGACGACAAGTATAAATATCCCTCCGATAATCATGTATTTTTTTGTCCGTGAAATAAATACAGGGCCATGATCCCCGACAATAATATAACCTGCCCAGTAATAAGGATGGCGGGTTATCGGATCGGCTTCCTTAAGAAACGTAAGCTTGGCATTTCTTAATGATTCATCTTTTGAATTTCCTTTGGCAAGATCCTGGTAAAAATCTACCATGAGCTTACCACCCGATTCATCTCCCACCGTCCAGAGTGTCATGATAACATCCGGAATGCCTGCATAAAAGAATGCTCTTGCAAGGCTCATGATCCCTTCACCTTTCCTGACAAGCCCTGCCCCGGTATTACACGCGCTGAGAACGACCATGCTTGCATTCAGTTTCATATTATATATTTCAAAAACATTCAGGAAGCCATCCTCATCTCCATCTGTGCTGGAAGAAAACACAAGTTTTGAATATAACGGGTCCGTATCATCAATGAACGTATGCATGGCAAGATGGAGGATCCGGTATTTTGATGCCAGTTCCTTAAAACTGTGTTCGCTTGCATTCCGGCCAATCTTTAAATCACCACCGATAATATTTATGATGGCCCGCACTTCTTTTTCCGAACCTGTCAGTGGTTTTAATTTCTTCCTGTCGATCGGTGTATCCCTTACAACTAAAGTGTCCTGTTTAATGCTGGCAGGATCGGACGGGGCAAAGGCAAGGAGCGCTTTTCTTGCCCTTATTTTCCTGAAATCGGAATGATAAACAAGTGATGCCGAATAAGCATAACTGACAGGATTTTTCCTGATCAGATACGGCAATTCACCAAAATCATATACCTTGCCTTCTACCGGCCGGTAAAGCAGGATCTCATATGGCAGGTAAGCCAGAAGGCCGTCGGGAATGATGATCAGCTTCTTATTCTCCGGTATATCAAACCGGCCCAATAAAGTTTCAAAAAGGCCGGAAGCCGACCGGAAATAGTCAGAAATACCCTTGGCCGTGGTGTTGAAATAATCGGTCCTGACAAAATCATAAA
>CAZRHW010000233.1:0-5179 GCA_964599785.1 uncultured Bacteroides sp.
CATGTTTCCTTCTTTTTTGTTCAATTTTCTCCATTCAAATCCTCAGTGCCCAGATGGAATGTAAAGTTCTGGTACCTGCCCTTGATGGGGATTATAATGGAAAATGCAAAAAAGGGCTGGCGAACGGTAGAGGTGTGGCCAGCGGTATCGATACCTATACCGGGAATTTCAGGAATGGTGTTCCTCATGGAAAAGGTAAATATGAATGGAGTACCGGGGAAGTGTATGATGGTGACTGGAGGGATGGTTTACGAGAAGGGGAGGGGGTATATATCTTTAAAATCAATGAGCGGGATACAACACTTGCAGGTCTTTGGGAACAGGACAGATACATGGGGCCAAAGCCTGCGAAACCAAAAATTATACAGAAATATAATATTGAACGGGTTTCTTTTTATCGTCAGGGTGACGGGGAAAAAGTGGAGCTGGAATTTTATTTAGCCGGAGCTGTCAATGGTTCTATTTCAAACCTTTCTCTTGTCGGCAGTTCAGGTTCTGAATTTTCAATGGGGAGAACAATGGGTTTTCAAAATGTAGAATTCCCTTTTGTTTGCAAAGTCATTTATAATTCATTTAATACGCTGATGACGGTACAAAGAAATTGTTCAATTGAATTTGAAATATATGAGCCTGGCACCTGGCAGGTAAAACTTTATAATAACTGATCACCCTAATTACCATCTAAAATGCATTGGATCGACTGGACTATCATCTCTCTGTATTTTGTCCTTATAATTGCTATCGCAATATATATGGCACGCCGTGCCGGACAAAATACCGGTGAATTTTTCCTTACCGGCAGGAACCTTCCATGGTACATTGCAGGAACTTCAATGGTTGCCACAACGTTTGCTGCCGATACTCCACTGGCTGTCACAGAACTTGTCGCTGACAATGGTATAGCCGGTAACTGGTTATGGTGGAATATGCTTATTGGCGGATCATTAACCGTTTTCTTTTTTGCACGTTTCTGGAGAAGAGCCGGAATTCTTACTGACTGCGAGTTTGTTGCAATCAGATATTCCGGGAAGGCGGCCAACTTTCTCAGGGGATTCAGAGCAGTCTATATCGGTATAGTTATGAACGTAATCGTTATCGCATGGGTAAATCTGGCCATGGTTAAAATCCTGAGTGTTATTTTCCCGGATCTGACCTTTTTTGGAGTCCGGGAGCTGAACATTCCGGGTTTTACATTTAGTGCCCACCTGCTTGTTGTAGGATGTATCATGCTATTCGTCGCTTTCTATTCTGCTTTATCAGGATTATGGGGTGTTTCCCTGTCAGATGCTGTCCAGTTTGTTATGGCCATGACAGGTTGTATTATCCTGGCCGTATTCGCATTGCGCCAGGACGAGATAGGTGGTATTTCGGGATTAAAAGAAAAACTCCCTGACTGGGTTTTTAATTTTACACCTTCTATCGGGAGTAAAGGAGATGCTGCTTCAGCAGTTGGTTTATTAAAAATGAGTGTAATAACATTCATTACCTACATTGGTGTTCAGTGGTGGGCGAGTTGGTATCCGGGCGCAGAACCCGGTGGTGGGGGTTATGTTGCCCAGAGGATGATGTCTGCAAAAGATGAAAAACATGCCCTCGGTGCTACCTTATGGTTTCAGATTGCACATTTTGCTCTCCGTCCCTGGCCATGGATACTGGTAGCTTTATGTACTTTGATATTATACCCCGATCTTCCTGTTGATCAGAAAGGAGAAGGATTTGTGATGATCATCCGTGATGTGTTGCCTGCCGGATTGCTCGGTCTGCTGCTGGCAGCGTTCTCTGCAGCATATATGTCAACAATCGCATCCCAGACTGTCTGGGGTACATCGTATATTGTGAATGATTTGTACAGGCCATTTCTCAAACCCGGAGCTCAGGAAAAATTTTATGTTAAAGTATCAAGGATTACTACCTTTATTCTGATCATCTTCTCCCTCGTGGTCACCTCAAAACTGGACAGGATCAGTGATGCCTGGAAATTTATACTTGAAGCAAGTGGTGGAATCGGGCTGGTACTGATATTCAGGTGGTTCTGGTGGAGGATAAATGCATGGTCTGAGATCGCCGCAATCCTTGCACCTTTTGTTATTTATCCTGTTTTGAAGTTTGTATTTAAGATGGAATTTCCATATACCCTCCTGATTATTGTAGGATGGTCAACCATTGTATGGCTGACTGTAACATTTCTTACCAGACCAACTGATGAAAAAACACTGGTTTCATTTTACAGGAAAGTACATCCCGGTGGTTCCGGATGGAAAAAAATATCTTCCACCCTGCCTGATGTAAAGGGTGATAAAGGCTACGGGTACCTCCTTTTCAACTGGTTTGCCGGATGCATCATGGTCATCCTCAGTTTGTTCTCAATTGGTAAAATAATTTTCGGACAATATCTTCAGGCAACCATTTATCTTATAATTGTGGCCATTTCAGGATTTCTAATCTATAGAAATATGAACAAAGTCGGTTGGAAAAAAGTAATCTGATAACGATCATGTCATTCGATCATTTTTCCATAGTTGAGCAGGTATTTATCAGGGAATCCGGAATAGATGGTTATACTACAAAGATACCTTATATACTGGTCGATAATTTTCCCGGTTTAGGTAAACTTGTGGCATATCGGTTTCTTGAATGGATTTCAGAGAACCCGAATGGAGTGATCAGTCTGCCTACAGGGAAAACACCGGAATTTTTCATCAAATGGACTAAATACCTTCTTGATAATTGGAATGATGCGAAAATATCAGAAAGCAGGAAAAAATATGGATTGACGGCAGAAAAAAAACCTGAGATGGGCAACCTGAAATTTGTTCAGATTGACGAATTCTTCCCGATTTCTCCAAAGCAACACAATAGCTTTTATCATTATGTAAAAAAATTTTATATTAAAGGCTTTGGCTTGAATCCCCAAAATTCTTTGCTGATAAACTGTGATCAGATCACTCTTGCCAAAGGAAAATCCTTTAATGAAGTATTTCCGGATAACATCGTTGATACAACCCTCAGATACAGGGAAGCCCTGACAGACAGTGAGAAAATTCAGCAGGAATCAATCTTCCTGATCGATCAATGGTGTTCTGATTATGAAAGAAGGATACGGGAGATCGGAGGAATAGGATTTTTCCTTGGTGGTATCGGACCTGATGGTCATATTGCTTTTAATACAAGGGGATCTGACCACCATTCAACCACCAGGCTGACCGGTACCAATTTTGAAACACAGGCTGTGGCTGCAGCGGATCTTGGGGGTATTGAAATATCGCGGAAACGACTGGTGATCACGATTGGCCTCGGTACAATCACATATAATCCTGATGCTGTAACAATTATCTTCGCAGCGGGTGAATCTAAAGCTGAAATAGTAAAGCAATCAATTGAAAGTGATCCCATAAACCTTTATCCTGCAACGGCATTACAGAAGCTGCGAAATAGCAGGTTTTATATAACGAGGGGAGCTGCAATCCGGCTGGAAGATAGTAAAGAGCGTTACTATAAATCGGGCGAATGGACGCATCAGAAAACCGAACGAGCGGTCCTGGACCTTTGTAAGAAAATTAACAGGTATGGACATCATTTAACTCCTGAAGACCTGAGAGATTGTACATATTGCAAATTAATCCCGGATTTGAATGAACATACGGTCAGGACAATTATGGATACTGTCCAGGTGAAAATCGATAAAGGCCTTCATCAGGAAAGAGAACAGGTATATCTGCATACAGGTCCTCATCACGATGATATTATGCTGGGCATTCTTCCTCATATCGCCCACCAGTTAAGATCGGCCAGCAATCGTTTTCATTTTGCAGTATTGACATCAGGATTTACTGCAGTATCAAATACCTTCCTGATGGATGTACTGAAAGATACAAGAAATTTTCTTGATGCAGGAAAGATTGAAATGACACAATATGAAGACTTTTTCCAAACCGGCTACAAGTATAAGTGGGATAAAGATGTGTATCACTATTTGAATAAAGTGGCAGAAAGAGACAAAGAGGGACAACGTCGTGGGTTGTGTCACAGGATTGTCAGGAATATCGTTGAATTATCAGATGTTAAAAATTCAGAGGATCTACGTGACCAGATTAATGAATTTATCGCCGTCCTTCGCAAAAGTTATGATGGAGAAAAAAATCCTCCTGAAATCCAGAAACTGAAAGGAATGATAAGGGAATTCGAAGAAGAACTTGTTTGGGCACATTTTGGTGTACAGGTTAAAAATACGTATCATCTGAGGCTTGGATTTTATACCGGTGATATTTTTACTGAACAACCTACTAAGAAACGTGATGTTGAACCTGTTCTGAAGTTGATCCGGGAAATTGAACCCACCGTGATCAGCCTTGCACTTGATCCGGAAGGAAGCGGACCCGATACACATTATAAAGTTTTACAAACTATTGCAGAAGCTCTTAGAATATGGAAAGAGGAGAAAGACCTTTCGAGGTTAAGGATCTGGGGGTACCGGAATGTCTGGTACAGGTTCCATCCGGCAGACGCAGATGTTATTGTACCAGTTTCCCTCACTTCACTCGGTGCTCTCAATAATGCTTTTAATCACTGTTATGTCACACAGGTGGATGCTTCATTCCCGAGCTATGAATATGATGGTACATTTAGCGGTCTCGCACAGAAAATCTGGGTTGAACAATTAAAAGATATACAATTATTATTAGGTAAAGATTTTTTCTACCAGAATACTCAGCCAAGGATCAGGTCTGCACATGGAATGTTGTTTTTCAGGGAACTGAACGTGGACCAGTTCCTGGAACAGGCCAGAGAACTGGAGAAAAGTATGGAAGGGTGAATGGTTACTGGTTCCTGGCTTGCCACGTGAAATGCGACGAAGGAGCATATTTCACTGTGGTTGCTGGTTTCCGGTGAGTGTGAGAGCGGAGCAAGGGTGTGGATGGTTCCTGGCTTGCCACGTGAAATGCGACGAAGGAGCATATTT
The DNA here is from genome assembly GCA_964599785.1 of uncultured Bacteroides sp. GTDB lineage: Bacteria > Bacteroidota > Bacteroidia > Bacteroidales > SM23-62 > LJUQ01. Next base: position 4,961 of record CAZRHW010000233.1, read on the forward strand.
CACTGTGGTTCCCGGTTCTTGGTTCCTGGTGAATGTGACACACCCCCGGTATTAAACATACGACTGAAACAAGTCAACCCGACGATCCCGCGAGAACCCGGGGGAGAGGAGGCTTGCCTGCCGGCAGGCAGCGATCTCTAAATATAATTAAACCATCAAAGATTTGAATTCTGACAGTTTAACAATTTAACAATTTAACAATTTAACAGTTTAACAATT
>CAZRHW010000234.1:0-5166 GCA_964599785.1 uncultured Bacteroides sp.
TATTCTTTCTGGTGATTTTGACGGTAGTGATAATCATTATCGTCGTTGGTGATTTTAAATCTACCAGGCTTGATAACCGTTCCGGGAATCAATATGAACTGGATATTGATGAATATAAAGTTGTGGATCCTTCCCTGATCACTTATAAGGAAACGAAGAACTATACCATTCAGGCGGATTCGGTAAATGGGATTGGGTATTCCAGGCAAAAAATTTACCTTGTTGCCGACCGGTTTCTCCAGGTCTTTGATTTGCAGGGCAGCCAGGTGTTAAAGGTCGGCTTGCCTGATTCCCCGCGATGTCTGGATATTACAAAAGATGAAACGATCGTCATTGGTTTCGGGGATCATATAGGCTTGTTTTCAAAGGATGGCGAGCAAATATGGATGACGGACAGAATTAATCCACAATCCGTTATCACTGCTGTCGCCGCAAAAGATCAGATCATATTTGTCGCAGATGCAGGGAGCCGCGCTGTGCACAGGTATCATATATCGGGCAGATATCTCGATAGTTTTGAAGGTAAAACAGGTGAAGCAGATTTTCACGGATTCATCATTCCGAGTGCGAATTTTGATCTTAATGTAAATGAGGAGGGTGAATTATGGGTTGTAAATCCGGGCAAACATGCCTTTGAAAACTACACCGACCGGGGTGAATTAAGGGCATTCTGGGAAAACAGTTCTGTAAAGATTGATGGGTTCAGCGGATGCTGTAATCCTGCTCATTTTACCTTTTTACCCGATGGCTCATTCGTTACGAGCGAGAAAGGCCTTGTACGCATCAAGATACATAAGCCTTCCGGAGAGTTTTTATCGGTCGTGGCAGCACCTGAAAAGTTTAAAGAAAATGGCAAAGCACCGGATGTAACGGCAGATGAGAATGGAAATATCTATGCCCTTGATTATGACAGGAAAATAATCCGGATGTTTGTTTTAAAATAGTTTAATCATGGACAGGAAGGAATTTATCAGGTCTTCATTGAGATGGTCTATACTTGGACTGCTGGTTGTTTTTAGCGGTGTATTATTTTACAGGCGGCAGATCATACCGAAAAAAAGGTGCCATCTTGCTGATCAGTGCAGATACTGTGGATCGCTAACAATCTGCACACTTCCTGAAGCATTGAAATACAGGAAAAATGAAGAAGAAGAAAGATTATAATCGCAGGGACTTCATCCAAAACGGCATGCGGTTGTCACTTGTTCTGGCCCTTGGAGGAATTGGCGGGTTGGCACTGAGAAAACGGGCAGATGAAGAATGGGTCTGGCAGATCGATCCTTTCTTATGTAACCAGTGCGGGAGATGTGCAACCGCATGTGTAAGAAATCCATCCGCAGTAAAATGTGTACATGCTTTTGATCTTTGTGGTTACTGTGATCTGTGCGGCGGATATTTTATTCCGGATCCGGTTAATCTTGATACAGGTGCAGAAAACCAGCTTTGTCCGTCGGGTGCAATCAAGCGAAAATTCATAGAAGAACCTTTTTTTGAATATACGATTGATGAAGAATTATGTATTGGATGCGCAAAATGTGTGAAAGGATGTGCTTCATTCGGAAACGGTTCATTACATCTGCAAATCAGGCATGATCTGTGCCGGAATTGCAATCAATGTTCCATTGCCCGTGTTTGTCCGTCCAAAGCCATCAAACGGGTTCCGGCAAGTCAACCTTATCTGATCAAAGGGGATTTCGGGAAATCGTGATATTCATAAACAGCATTGGTATATGAACAGATGGGTAAAAATATCAATTATTCTGGGGATCATTTTGATTGCTCCGTTTGTGATGGGACAACAGCGGTTTCCAAAGCCTGAGTTTGAAACCGGTTATACACAGCCTCACCCCACTACGCCTGAACCCCGGTCGGCATCACTTGAATATTTTGATATTTTTATTTTGATTGCAGTTCTGGCCATTGCTGCCTGGTTTATTTTCAAGTCACGATCGCGTAAAGGATTATTATGGTTATCGGTCTTTTCGCTGATCTATTTTGGTTTTTATCGTAAAGGATGTATCTGTCCTATTGGAGCCATACAGAACGTAGCGCTCTCGTTCAGTGATCCGGATTATAGCATTTCACTGGTTGTCCTGGCCTTTTTTCTAATTCCCCTTGTCCTCACGCTTTTTTTTGGAAGAATATTTTGTGCAGCAGGATGTCCACTTGGAGCAATTCAGGATCTGGTGATTATAAAACCATTATCCCTGCCATCCTGGTTAAGAAAAACGCTGGGGATTATCCCTTATATGTATCTCGGACTGGCAGTTTTATACGCAGTTACCAGGACCGATTTTATCATTTGCAGGTACGACCCTTTTGTCGGAATATTCCGGATGGATGCACCCTTTCACATGGTGATCCTGGGCGTAAGTTTTCTCCTGATGGGAATGTTTATAGCAAGGCCGTATTGCCGTTTTTTCTGTCCTTACAGTGTGTTGCTCAATTGGATGTCCAGGTTCTCAAAATGGCACCTGCGTATTACTCCATCGGAATGTATACAATGTAAGCTTTGTTCAACCTCCTGCCCTTTTGATGTGATTGAAGAGCCCACAGAAGAAAAAGCGGCATTGAAATCCGGGTTATATTTACGGCGGTTCATTTTATATTCTGTACTTATACCGTTATGGATCCTGGTTGGGGGATATACTGTCTCGCGGGCTTCCAATATCCTGGCAAGAGCGAACCAGGATGTTTATCTGGCAGAATTATTAATTGCACACCCTGAATTAAGAGATGATCCGGATAATATTGATATCCAGGTTTTTCTTGCTTCAGGTAAAACAATGGATGACCAGGTTAATGAGGCTGAAGGGATTCAAAAGAATTTCAGGATTGGTAGCTGGATTCTTGGAGGTTTTCTTGGATTAGTCATTGGCATGAGGCTGATGAAACAGGTAATATTCAGAAGAAGAACAGATTATCAGCCAAACAGGGGGGATTGTTTTAGTTGTGGACGGTGTATGGATTATTGCCCGGTGAGGTAAGTAATTTAAGATAATTGATAAAGGCTTCTCGCAGATATTCGCAGATCAATACGCAGATATTCGCTGATTTAAAATTCCAAGTTTATGTATCTGCGAAAATCAGCGGTTCAATCTGTGTTAATCTGCGAGAAATATAAAAAAATCTTGATAACAATTCCTGATTGGATTAGTAATATACTTAATAAAAATGACTTTTTCTTTAAATAATATGGATCAGAACCAAAAGATAAACATTGCCAGGAGCAGTGCATATATATCGGGCACATTCACTGTTCTGGTAGCCTTATTATTGTTGTTAAACTTCATGCAGATCAAATCACGTGATCCTCTTGAGAGTGAATCGATGGAATTGCTGGTGGAAAGGATGCGGGATGAGCCAAATAATGAAGAATTAAAACAGGAAATCCGTGATCTTGACCTGCTTGCAAGAAAGGCATTTTTTACCAGTCAGTGGCAGATAAACACAGGCCGATACCTGATGTTGTTCGGAGCCATTGTTTGTGCAATAGCATTAAGATCTTATTTTTCTTTATTATCAAAGATCGAAGAGCCTGAATCACAAGGTATAAGTGATAGAAAGTCAAGAATACTTTCTCAACGCTGGATTGCCGTTACAGGAGGGATTATATTCGTGGTTGCATTTATATCATCTTTTGCAGTCAGGGATCATCTTGGTGATTACCATGTTGAAGCTGCTGATATGGGTGAGGCTGTTGAAATCCCGGAAGATGAAGAGATTGAAGTTGTTGAGGTCACGGAAGCTTCAACAGAGGAACAGACTGCTGAAATTACCGGGAAAGAGGAGGAACAATCACCTGATGTCCTGGAATCCCACAAAGAGGAGGTCAGCAGGGAAACAGAAGTGACCAAAGAACAACCGGCAGCAACTGAAGGGCTGAAATTTCCCTCACTGTCTGAAATAAGGGCGAATTATAATAGTTTCCGTGGACCATTCGGACAGGGAGTCTCATACAGACGCAACATTCCCACTGATTGGGATGGAAAAGAGGGGAAAAATATTCGATGGAAAGTTCAGCTTTCAAAGCCGGGTAATAATTCACCGGTAATATGGAAAGACCGGCTTTATTGTGCAGGTGCGGACGACCAGGGCAGGATCATTTATTGCCTCGACAGGCACACGGGTAAAATTCTCTGGCAGCAGGAGGTGAAGGATATCCCGGGTTCCCCTTCCGGATCTCCAAGGGTAACAGAAGACACCGGACTGTCGGCGCCGTCACTTACAACTGATGGTACACGTGTTTATGCCATTTTTGCAAACGGAGATATTGCTGCATATACGAATGACGGGAAGTTTGTATGGGGCAGGAATCTTGGGATGCCGGATAATCATTACGGACATTCTTCTTCTTTGCTTATGTGGAGAAACCAGGTTTTTATTCAGTATGATTCCAACAAGGGCGGCAGGGTATTTTCGCTGAATAGTCAAACAGGTGAAACGGTTTGGGATACACGGAGGAATGTTCATGTTTCATGGGCATCACCTATCCTGGCTGAAATAGACGGTAAGATACAGATCATCATGTCTGCTGATCCCCTTGTTGCCGGATACGACATTGAAACCGGGAAGGAGATGTGGGCTGTCGAGTGTATGATGGGTGAAGTGGGACCATCCCCCGGATTTGCAGATGGTATCGTTTATGCGGCTAATGAGTATGCCAGGCTGGTTGCTATCAGAACGGGCCCTTCCCCTTCCATTATCTGGGAAGATGATGAATATTTACCTGAAGTTGCCAGTCCTGTTGCTTCACAGGGATTGATATTTGTAGCCACCACATATGGCATCCTGGTTTGCTATGATGGAAAAACAGGAGAAAAATACTGGGAACAGGAATTCAATAAAGGATTTTACTCTTCACCTGTAATAGCCGACGGGAAGATCTTTGCCATCGACCTGGAAGGTATTATGCATATATTCCGGATCAGTAAAACACCTGAACTGATCGGGGAACCTGAGCTAGGTGAATATGTAGTTACAACACCTGCATTCATGGATGGAATGATATACCTGAGAGGGGAGCAAAACCTTTATTGTATTGCTCAAAATTGAAATAAAATGTCTATTAATATTCAGGATATTGACCTTATCGTATTGGAAACAGGTACAGATAAACGATCTGTTATTCCAATATTACAGGCTATACAAAAAAAATATAATTAT
>CAZRHW010000235.1:0-4153 GCA_964599785.1 uncultured Bacteroides sp.
GCTGTAACAGGAATAACTGAAGATCCTCCATCTAACTCCCACTTTCATTACAGCCTGATCATATCCATGGAATCATGGGAGGTCAGCAGAAATCCGGTATGGATTAGTAACAATCTGAATACTTATATACGGATAAATAAGGAGGCAGATTGGCTGAAGGTACAGGAAAAATTCCCGGATATTGTTAAGAAATATATCGGCCCGCTTGTCCCTCAAATTCTTGGTATATCGTTCGAAGAGTTTATTGAACATGGAGGTGAGTATGGATACATCCTGCAACCACTATTGAAAATCCACTTAAATCCGTTAACGAACCAGGAGATTGAACCTGCCGGTAACATCAAAACTATTTATATTCTGGCAACAATCATCATATTTATTATTGTCATTGCCTGCATTAATTTCATGAATCTTTCAACCGCCAGGTTTACAAACAGGGCCAGGGAGGCAGGTGTAAGAAAAACAGCCGGGGCCACAAGGAATCAAATGGTTTTACAATTCCTGAGCGAATCTGTTTTTCTTACATTGATATCAATGATCCTCGCTGTTATCATTACAATTGTAATCCTTCCGCAGTTCAATTTTCTTTCCGGCAAACAATTATCGGCCGGGATTCTCTTTACTCTTCCATATCTGGCTGGAATTCTTTTACTTGTGTTCGTTGTCGGTTTGTTTTCAGGCAGTTATCCTGCATTTTATCTTACCTCTTTCAGACCCATTGAAGTCATGCGCGGACAGATCAAAGCAGGGATGAAAAGTGGACCCATCAGAAGTATACTGGTTGTGTTCCAGTTTGTCATTTCAATTTTGTTGATCATTGGCTCTTTATTAATTTACAAGCAGCTCAACTATATTGAAAATACAGATCTTGGATTTAATAAAGAAAATCTGCTTGTGATCAAAAATACCAACACGCTGGGAACGGATAAAATGGCCTTTAAGGAAGAAGTATTGCAGTTACCAGATATCGCGAATGCCAGTTTTGCCAACCTCGTTCCACCCGGGAGCGATTATTCTGATGTTTTTATTCCAAAGGGAGGTGATAACCAGGAGCATGGCTTTAATTACCTGATTGTCGACCAGGACTTTCTAAACACAATGGGAATAACGATTTCAGGGGGAAGGTTCTTCTCTCCTGATTTTCCGTCAGATTCCACAGCTGTTGTGATCAATGAGGCCGCTGCCAGGCTGGTTGGATGGGATCATCCGGTGGGGGAACAGCTTCAAACTTTATGGGGCGATGAGAACACAGATATCAGGAATGTTATTGGTGTGGTGAAAGATTTTAATTTCCGGTCTTTGAAACAGGAAATTTCTTCACTGGTAATTTTCCCCGGTACTGAAGGTAACTTTTTACTAGTCCGTTTAACGCCCGGAGATCTTAACCAGAAAATCAACATTATTGAAACCCGGTGGAAATCCATCTCCCGTGGTGCTCCATTCGAATACTCTTTTATTGAAGATGATTTTAATGCCCATTTCAGGAAAGAACAACAACTGGGTAAGATATTCCTGGTTTTTACCTGCCTGGCAATATTCATTGCCTGCCTGGGATTATTCGGCCTTGCAACTTTTACTGCCGAGCAGCGGACGAAAGAAATCGGGATCCGGAAAACACAGGGTGCTTCTTCCACTAACATCATAAATTTACTATCAAAGGAATATCTTAAATTGGTGGGCATTGCCTTCATTATTTCCATACCTGTCTCTTACTACCTGATTTCCTGGTGGCTGAAAAACTTCGCGTATAAAATAGATATCGGCATACTCAGCTTTATAATCGGCGGATTGGCAGCTTTGATCATTACGCTTCTTACTGTGAGCTATCAGTCCGTTAAAGCAGCTTCCAGAAATCCTGTTGATTCGCTGCGGTATGAATAATCTCGGCTTTTAAAAAAATTTGGAGGAGAGTATTGTGAACTCATCGGTGGGGTAAGGCTTATAAAATATTTAAAGGCTTTTCGCAGATTAACGCAGATTTATGCAGAAATAATATGCTTGAAATTAGGAATCTGCGACAATTTGCGGATCAATCTGCGCACATCTGCGAGAAGCCTTATATTTTTATAGTTTTAAGATCGAAAGTATCCTGATCTGGGGATTTAAATACTGCCCCTCTGACGGTTGCCGGTGGATCTCCCTTACAACATCCATCCCTTCTATGACCCTGCCGAAAGCTGCAAACCCCTGTCCGTCAGGATTCCTCCGACCACCAAAATCGAGGGAAGGCTGATCTCCGACGCAAATAAAGAATTCACTTGTGGCTGTCCCCGGCTCCCATCTGGCCATAGAAATCACTCCATCCTTATGGAGAATGCCCGTTTTAGCTGTAGTTTCATGTTCAACAGGAGCCAGCATTGCCGGGTGATCATCCTGATACAATCCCCCCTGTATCACTTCTATCTTAATGCTGTCGTCCGGCTGGTTATCCATCCTGACTGTTCTGTAGAAAACCGCCCCTTCATACCTGTTCTCTTCCACATATTTAAGAAAATTGGAACTTGTTACCGGGGCTTCTTTAACGAAAAGTTCAACGGTGATATCTCCCAGTTCAGTTTTAATAAGTATAACGGGATCGGGATCACTGCAACTTAAAACAATAAACAGGGTAAGTAAAATCAGTAAAAGTTTCATGAGTTTCGATAACATGAATAATGAGTACCCTTCTTTATTACAAAAATATATTAATCTTCACGCGTTGTGCTATTGAAGACGATGATATTTATAATCAGGTATATAAAAAGCCGCGCCGCTGGTGCGGCTTTTTATAAAATTTCATATTTAGCACTTTGCATTATTCAATAGCACAACGAGTCAATCTTCAATCAGTTTTACCTATGAAGCCACTGTGTTATTGAAATACAATTTTTGCAGGGGGTGTGTCAAAACTGAATTTTAATGTATTGGATAAGAGAATGGTAATTATTTCCCTCACCTGAATGACTCAGGATTTTATAACAAGATATTGCTAACTTATCCGTTTATTCCTAAAAAGTCTTATTTTTAGGAAATAGTCATATTTAAAATAATGAAGTTTAAACTTTTGTTCCTTGCCTGTTTTCTTCTTCTTTCGGCTGATTTAATTGAAACCGGCACTGGCATCCGTTTTCAGAGGATAACAATCAGGGACGGATTATCCCTCAGCTCAGTATACTGTATCTTCCAGGACAGCAAAGGTTTTATGTGGATGGGAACAGAAGATGGACTGAATAAATATGATGGTAAGAATTTCAAAGTTTACAGGCCTGATCCCTCCGGCAAAAATTGCTTATCGCACAGATGGATTGAACATATACTCGAAGATCAGTATGGTATGCTGTGGTTTGGTTCCCGCGGCGGACTTACCTGCTTCAGTACAAGAACTGAGTCATTTATTCAATTTATTCACAATCAAAACGTAAAAAGCAGCATCTCGAATGATACAATAACCAAACTATTCCTGGACAAACATGATTTTTTATGGGTGGGTACATTCAATGGCCTGAACCGCATTCATCTTACTACGAAAGAACTTGAAAGGATTGAACTGCCCCGGGAAAACGGATCTCTTAAAAGGATAAATGATTTACAGCCCGATCAGGAAGGGAATCTCTGGATAGCCAGTGATCATGGATTATTCTTTTATAATAATGATGACCAGTCCGTTTCGAAAATATCCCTTTATTCAAAAGACAAAGAGATAAAAAATATTTTATCCATCGGATTAATCCGGGATGATCTGTGGATTGGAACTGAAGATGGTTTAATAAGCTATTCGCTGCATGATAAAAGTACCGTTCACTTCACGATGCCTTCGTCCATTACCAGGCCATCACATGATCAATCGATAGAAAAAGTTTTTCCCGACAGTTTTAACAACCTCTGGATTGTTGGTTCTCAGGGATTGATGAGATTTGACCGGCAAAATAAAAAGTTTATACATGTCATCAAATCGCTGGACACATCACACAGCCTGTCAGTTAATACTGTCAAACCGATTTTTGAGGATAATACCGGTTACATATGGTTTGGCACTTTTGGAGCAGGATTATACAGAATTGAACTGTCATCGGGAAAGATCATTCATTACCACAATAATCCTGCTGATCCGATTAGCCTGTCTGAAAATGCAATCAATTGTATTTATGAAGACCGTACCGGCAGAATATGGTTT
>CAZRHW010000235.1:4163-5163 GCA_964599785.1 uncultured Bacteroides sp.
TATAATAGGAATAATACTTGCCCGGTTGCTTACACCGGCAGAATATGGTTTGGTACCTTCGGGGCAGGGATCAGTATATACGATCCCAGGTCTAACAGGTTCGGTCTTGCACGCCATGATCCGCTTGACAGGAACACCTTGTCAAGCAATTTCGTCTGGTCGGTATTTGAGAGCCGTAATGGTGATCTCTGGATCGGAACAAATGATAAAGGGCTGAACTTATATTCTCCGGCAAGCAATACATTCACATTTTATGATCACAGTGATGCCGACCCCCGTTCATTATCAAATTCCTCTGTCAGGGAAATATTTGAAGACAGTAAAGGTAATATCTGGATAGGAACAGATGGAGGGGGACTGGATAAATTCGACAGAATAAACCGGCAGTTTATCCATTACAGGTTTGTCCCGGGAGATCCATCATCCCTATCAAACAATTCTGTGCGAGCCATTTATGAGGACAATACAGGTGAATTATGGATTGGGACAAAAGATGGCCTGAACAAATTTAATCCTGAAAAAAGAACTTTTAAACGCTATCTTCATTCTGATAAAGATCCTGAAAGTATTTCAAATAACTTTATATATTCTCAGATATACCAGGATAAAAAAGGTTTTCTATGGATTGGAACATATGGAGGTGGTTTGAATAAGATGGATATCGATCAGGAAAAATTTACATATTACCTTCACGATCCGGGCAATCCCGAAAGCATTTCAGATAATGTGGCCTTTTCAGTTTATGAAGATAATGATGGTACTTTCTGGATCGGTACCAACAGCGGTCTGGACCGTTTCGAACCTGAGACAGGAAAATTCAAACGATTTGGCCTCAATGAGGGCCTGCCCAATGAAGTAATCTATGGCATCCTTCCGGATAACCAGAACAATATCTGGCTGAGTACCAACCTTGGAATTTCAAGATTCAGTCTTGACGATTTTTCAACTAAAAACTTTGATGTTAATGACGGATTGCAGAGCAACGAATTCAATGGCGGAG
>CAZRHW010000236.1:0-1116 GCA_964599785.1 uncultured Bacteroides sp.
TTTATGAAAAATACGGGGAGTTCTTTGACCTGTTTAACTACAGGATCATTAACATCGGTGGAGCCGGTCAAAGTACTTATCCCGAATATCTTAAAATATTCCTGACCGATTATCTCAATAACGAAGTTTACAACAAAACGATGGAAGTTTATCCGGATCTGACCGGTCTGGAAAAAGAACTGACAACGGCATTCAGGTATTACAGCTATTATTTCCCTTCAAAGGAGATCCCTGAAATCATCACATATGTATCCAGGTTTAATCAGTCTATCGTGACTGCAGAGGGAATCATAGGTGTAGGACTGGATAAATATCTTGGCAGGGATTGCGAATATTATACACAGCTTGGACTTAACCAGTATACGATCCGGAATATGCACAAAGGAAAGATCCCATCTGATTGCATGATGGCATGGGGATTAAGTGAGTTTGAATACAACGATTCGGTGGATAACCTTTTATCAAATATGATCTATCATGGTCAGATCATGTTCTTTGTCAAATCAATGCTGCCTGATCAGCCTGACAGTCTCATTATGGGTTTCACATCTTCACAGATGCAGTTTTGCAGGGGGAATGAAGACAGGATGTGGGAATTCCTGATTGAGAAAAAACTGCTTTTTGAAACAGACAGGATGACGATCAGTAAATTTACAGGATATGGTCCGTTCACAAAGGATTTTTCGCGTGAATCTCCTGCGAGGGCAGCAGTCTGGATTGGCTGGAGAATTATTGAGGCTTATGCAAGGAATAACCCGGATAATAATCTTGTTGATATCATGAATGAAAAGGATTATCAACAGATACTTACCCTTTCGAAATATAATCCCTGAAAAAATAAAGGCCCTGATTAAGGGCCTTTTTAAAAAATGTTTGCGGTATAACTATTCGGGGTGAATTGCTTCAACCGGGCAAACATCAGCGCATGCACCACAATCAGTACAGGTTTCGGGATCTATCACATAGATATCTCCTTCTGCAATTGACTCTGACGGACATTCATCGATGCAGACACCGCACGCTGTGCATTCATCAGTAATTACATATGCCATGGCAAATAAAATTTAATTGAATAATGATACAAAGTTAAGTGCAAATAAAAAATATCCAAATTAG
>CAZRHW010000236.1:1216-5146 GCA_964599785.1 uncultured Bacteroides sp.
AGCCTTAGCCTCAGCCTTCTTCATTAACCGTCAATTAAATTCAAGAATCCAATTAATTGTGATCAGTCCTGTAAGTGGCGGATAGCGAGATAAGCCATCAGTCCCATGCCTGTTTCAAGAGCATCCTCATCGATATCAAAGTAAGGTGAATGGAGCTCTGCTTCGATGCCTTTTCCCGGATTGGAAATTCCCAGCCTGTAAAATGTTGCTGGTATCAGGCGTCCATAAAAAGCAAAATCTTCAGCGGTCATACGGGGTTCAAGATTAACAACATCATCCTCACCCAGGAATTCACAGGCAAAATTTTTAGACAGGTTCGTCGTGTCGGGATCATTGTACAATACAGGGTAACCTTCCACGATGTTCAGTTCGCATGTGGCACCCATACCGGTGGCAACAGATTGCGCTATTTTTATCATTTGCTGATGGGCTTCTTTTCTCCACCGGTCGTCCATGGTTCGAAATGTTCCTTCAATGGTCACTTCAGATGGAATAACATTGACAGCCCCATCCGCTTTAATTTTCCCAAATGACAGGACAGTTGGTGAGAATGGATCGGCATGTCTGCTGACAATCTGTTGTAATGATACAATGATATGGGCAGCGACCAGCACAGTATCAGTAATTTTATGTGGCATGGCGGCATGTCCTCCACGCCCTTTGATTGTCAGATATATCTCATCACTTGAGGCCATATATGCTCCCGGATAAAAACCTGTTATTCCGGAGGGTAGTGAAGGCATAACATGCTGGGCAAGGATCAGATCGGGCTTTGCTTCATCGAATATACCTTCGTCAAGCATCAATTTTGCGCCACCCGGAGCTTTTTCCTCCCCCGGCTGGAAAATGAATATAATTGTTCCGCCAAAACTTGCCTTTAATCTGTCAAGGATCATAGCTGTTCCAATAAGGGATGCGGCATGAGCGTCATGACCGCAGGCATGCATGATTCCTTTATTCACTGATCTGTATGGTTTGTCATTTATTTCTTCTATAGGAAGGGCATCGAGATCGGCTCTCAGTGCGATTATCCGGTTCCCTTTCATCTGTCCGGTTATCTTAGCCAGAATACCTGTTTTAACAATTCCTTTCCGGTTAAATATACCTGCCTGGTCAAGCATCTGCCCGATATATTTCGAAGTTTCGAATTCCATGTATGATAATTCCGGATGCATATGAAGATGTCTCCGGATCTTAATGATTTCGGGAGTCAGTTCTTTTGAAAGGGCTTTTATTTGATTGATCATATCCATGGTTAATAAAAACAGGGTTTTATGAGCGTGTGAATATCATTCTGAGACCAACGACCACGATTAATATCCCGAACATTCGCTTCAGCCATAACGAAGAAGCATTGATAGCAAAGAGTGAACCAAGATAAGCTCCTGCGATGAACGCAATCATTAAAACAATGGCAAATCTGATATTGATATATCCTGCCCTGAAATAGTTATAAGCAGCAAAGATACCTATAGGAGCAAGCATCATAGCCAGGCTGGTACCCTGTGCCTGATGTTGTGAAAGTCCGAGTATAAAGACAAGTGCAGGTATAATAATAATTCCACCGCCAACGCCGAAAGTACCGCTGATAAAACCTGCAAGGAGGCCAATAAGGAGAAGGATTATCAATTCATGCAGATTCATGGCATGGAGTTAAAAGTATTAAAAATCGAGACTTAAGGAGAAATAAAAGATCCTCGGAAGGACAGCTTTATTTTCTATACCCCATGCCCAGTCGAGGCGTATAAAATATCCGAACAGCATGCTTCGTACCCCACAGCCATATCCGGCGACGATAGGATCCCTGTTTGTGTCTATTGTAACGGTGATCGGGCCATTTTCGATGATTTCGGTATCATAGGCATTTTCCTTCGCCCATGGGTGAAGTCCACTCCAGGCTGTTCCAATATCAAAGAAACCGATTACCTGGAGATTATTCCAGAAATTCGAACTGATGGGGTGATTGGCAAAATAACGAACCGGAGGCCAACGCAGTTCGGTGTTAAAGACAGCAAATTTATCCCCATTACGGATATTCTGGGTGAATCCTCTCATATTTGAAGCTAATGTCTGGAAGACATAATTTTTTGTATAATCAACAGGTATGCTTTTATCGAATGTCTCCACCCTGGTAGAAATATTCGTCCAGTTATCGACACTTCCCAGGTAATATATCAGGCGGCTGCGGCCGAAAGATGAACCGGCAGCAAAACGGTTTGCCCAGATGAGTGTACGGTGCAATTTAAAATAATGGCGAAAATCTACTCCGGCAGTATAAAGATCGTATTTTTCAAGATTCAGCTGCTGGTAAGCTTCTGCAAAAATTCTGAATCTGGTCCCCTGATAAAGGTTCATACCGAGATACCGTGTATTGTCAAAGATATATGCCAGTTTCACATTAGCCCAGTAATAACTGATGTCTTCCTCGTTCAGGCTGGTTAAATCCGTTGAAAGGAAGACAAATTTATCCTGTCTTCCCGATAAGGTGCCTTCGAAAGCTGATACCTGGCTGAACGGCCACCGCAGGATGATCATCCCATTGTGTGAAAACGATTTTACCAGCGAACCGTTTTCTGTATAGCTTTTAAATACCTGCCGGTGAAAAACGAATTGCTTGTTGAGCCTTCGCTTCAGATTCTCGAAACTGAAAAGATATTCGTTGCTGTCAAAATCAGCTGAAAATCTCACACCTCCGGTGATCTTATAATCCTCAAAAAGATCATTGGTCCCTAATTTCAACATCATGTTAAAACCAGGATTATAATAAACTGCTCCACCGGTAAAAGGTTGGTAGGAAGCTCCCAGGAAACTGAAATCGATCTGCGTGGCAAGGTAATTGGTGTAAAAAGCCGTTTCATAAATCCTTGGAGTGGGTCTTCTGAACTGTACCGTATCAAGTACAAGGTTTAGATTGTCATTACTAAATTTTTCGTTGTAATAATTCAGCTTCTCAATCTCAAAAATATAGTTGTTAATATCAATAATATCCCTGTCCAGCATCAGCGTATCCGCTGAACTTGTAATGATTTGATTATCCCTGATATCCGTAATAACGATCGTTTCCTTTCTGATCCTGTTCAGGCTGTCAATTTCAGCAAGTTCTTTATTTTTTTCGTTACGGTATTCAGTATTTACATACTGCCCTGAATATGAGCCCGGCTGTTTATTATATACTCCTTTGAAAAGCTGGAATCTGCCATCTTTGAAAAGAATTTCAGTGTATTGGTCTGAGTTCCGGCTGAGATCATAATCAAGTATGTTCCTCGAATAATTCGTAACCGGATAGGCATTTGTGAAATATTTATAATGGGTTGTTGTATCGATAAAACTTATAACACTGTCATAACGAGCTATATGCATGTTAACCAGCCCGTTATTATCACTTAAAAACATATACTTGTTGGGTTCGATCTCGAAAGGTTTCACATCGTTTGAAAATTTATAGTCTGATATTTTTTTTATTTCTCCGGATTTATTTTTAAGATCAATGATGTAAAGATTATAGACCAGATTTTTACTGTACAGGGGTTTACCTGGCTGGTAAATCCCTGTGGTATCTTCCGGGCGGTTTGATGAAAACAAAATGGCAGAAGAATGATTGATGAACCGGGGATTCATATCATCGTAAATATCCTGGGTAAGCTGTTCATTGGTTCCTGATGCAAGGGTATGAATAAATATATCGGACTGCCCTCTGTTTATGCCGGATATGACCATTTTGAGTCCGTCATCGGAATATGTAAAGTCAAGTATCTTTTCAAAGAAAAGCATATTCCTTGATGTCATTTCTTCTGTTTCAAGTAAATAATAATATAATTTCATGCCCCCTTGTTCTTCAGTAAAAAAAGTAAGGATCCTGCCCGTAGGGTGCCAGCTCAGTACGGGGTAGGTATAATCGGGAATCTGATCAAGCTTATGTTCATGCGTGAA
>CAZRHW010000237.1:0-5133 GCA_964599785.1 uncultured Bacteroides sp.
AAATGGATGCTCGATTTCAACGATGCGTATAATCCTTGGTGCGCCTATAGCAAGGATTACGCCTGTCCATTTACTCCGCCGGAAAATTGGCTGAAAGTGCCCATTCATGCGGGTGAAAAAGATTACAAAAAATGAACAGGCTTGAGGCGTTAGAGTATCTTAAAGCGAAACTTAAAAATGGGAATCTCATAAAGCACAGCTTGGCCGTTGAGGCCTGTATGAAGAGGCTGGCTGAAAGATTCGGGCAGAACGCGGAAATATGGGGATTGGCGGGCCTTCTTCACGATCTGGATTATGAGGATACCAAAGATAATTTCTCAAGGCACGGATTTGTTACTGCCGAAATTCTGCAAAAAGAAGGAGTAGAGGACCGGATAATAGAGGCGATTAAAGCTCACCCGGGACATATTGAAAGGGAGACTTTAATGGCTAAGGCCTTATATGCCGTTGATTCCTTGACGGGGCTGATTGTAGCTGGCTGTTTGATGCATCCCGAGAAAAAATTAAAAGCCGTGAATACCGAGTTTATCCTCCATAGATTCAATGAGAAAAGTTTTGCCCGAGGAGCGAATAGGGAGCAAATAAAGACATGTCAGGAATGCGGATTGTCACTTGAAGATTTTGTTACCGTATGCCTGGAGGCGATGAGAGAAATAAGCGGCGTTTTAGGATTATAACAAGGAGAGGTGGATTAATGGCGAAGAATATTTCTGAACAAGATGCACGCAGGGCAATAGCGGGAGTGAAACACCCTGCCATCGACTGTACCCTGGTAGAGTTAGGAATAGTCAAGGACATAAAGGTCAAGGGTGATAACGTGGTGATGACTATAGCGTTTCCCGTTCCGAACATCCCTATCAGGGATAGGATCCTAAATAGCGTAAGGGAGCCCATTACCAGGTTAGGCGTGGAATGCCAGATAAAAGAAACGATAATGGATCCCAAAGAGCGCGAGACATTTTTAGATAAAGAGCAGAAAAATTGGAAAGGCACTATATAAAATGGAAAAAATATCTCGGCATGAGTTTAGATTTTGTCCTTTATGCAGAGGCCGTTTGCATAGGATGCAAGCGGACGGCCGCGAGAGATTGGTCTGCCGGAAATGTGGTTGGATACACTATGAAAATCCTTTGCCTGTGGCGGTTTGTGCAGCGAAAAACAAAGATAATACATTGCTTATAGCGAAGAGGAATCTTGCACCGGGCAAAGATAAATGGGCATTGCCTGGTGGTTTTATTGAATGGGGAGAGACCCCTGAGGCTGCCTGCTTGAGAGAATTGAAAGAAGAAACGGGTCTAAAAGGTAAACTTGGAAGCTTAATAGGTGTCACTGTTCAGAGAACGAGACATTACGGCCCGCTCCTCGTTATCGGCTATGAAGTCAGTGTCTCTAAAAATATTCTGTCATTAAATAATGAATTGAAAGATGCGAAATTTTTCAAAAAAAAGGATTTGCCCGTCATACCGTTTTCATCTCACCGAAGGATAATAGAGAAGGTTTTTTAAAAATACATGACGAATCTAAATAGTTTAAATGACATCATGGAGGCAGTGAAAAGTTGCAAAAGATGTAAGCTCCATAAATTTAGGGACAAATGCGTATTTGCAGAGGGAGAAAATGATGCCGAAACTGTATTGATTGGTTTGTCTCCCGGAAAAGAAGAAAATGCAACGGGTAGATTATTCATCGGGCCTTCAGGAGATTTTTTAAACGAGCTTTTGAAATTGGCCGGAATAGGCAGGGAGTCGCTTTACATAACCAACATCATAAAGTGCCACGCCCCCACCCATGCAATAGGAAAGGAGGGGGTGGCTGCGTGCTCACCATATCTAGATAAGCAAATAGAGATAGTAAAACCCCGGACGATCATCCCTTTAGGTTCCATAGCAACGCAACATATTTTTGAAAAATATAATTTGCCTAAAAAAACAATCTCGGAAATTCATGGGCACACTTTTCACGCCGCTATCGGAGATTTATTTAACATAAGCCGAGATATAAGGATAATCCCGATGTTTCATCCCGCTGCCGCTCTGAGGACCGCCGGGTTGTCGGACATAATAGAAAAAGATTGGCAAAAGTTACATAATGAACTATGAGCAACAAGATGTCGCGATATATTGTCAAAAGGGAAAAATATATACATCTATCTGTTGAAAAGGAATATCGCTTGGGGCTTAGCGGTTATTGAACTGGTGACATGCAAAATTTCTTACGCCGACAGGAAGAGAAAATACCAAAAACAAAAATGATTGATTTTGCCAAGGGTGTGCATAAAAGGACATTTCGAATAAAATATGTAACTTCTCAAAAAATGCAGGAAATAGATAAGCGCGCAACAGAGGATTTTGGTATACCCTCTATTGTGCTGATGGAGAACGCTGGATATAAGGCTTTTTGCGTGGCGCTCGATATGCTGCTCAAGAAGGGGAAGAGGGAGGTTTGTGTTTGTGGAAAGGGAAACAATGGCGGCGATGGTTTTGTTTGCGCCCGGCACCTCATCAACAGAGGGATAGAAACGGATATTTTTCTGATAGGCGATCCTGCCGAATTAAAGAAAGACGCGAAAATAAATTACGATATTTTGCAGAAAATGGGCAAATTAATTAATTCCCTAAAGACGAAAGAGGATTTTTTAAGGTTCAAAATCAAACTCACGAAAGCCCGGCTTTTGATCGATGCGATATTCGGAATCGGCTTGTCTGGCGAAATAAAAGAGCCCTATAGGACGGCTGTCGAGGTAATGAATCAATCAAAGAAGCCTATTTTGGCAATAGATATGCCTTCTGGCTTGGATGCCACAACGGGGAACATTCTCGGGATTTGTATAAACGCCAAGAAAACAGTTACGTTTGGTTTGCCTAAAATCGGCCTCATCAGGAACCACGGCCCTTTAAATGCCGGAGAATTGATTACGGTGGATATTTCTCTTCCAAAACAACTTCTTAGATGAATTTAGTGATTTTAAGCCAGGCCCTTTGATTTGCTGGTTGATGCGCCCAAAATCATCATGAAAGATTTCCTTCGCATACTCAAAGAAAGGATCTTTGTCTGCGACGGCGCGACGGGTACGATGTTCTATGCGAGGGGCATAGACGCCGCGCAGTGCTATGAATACCTCAATATCGAGCAGCCACAGCTCGTCGTAGACCTGCACCGCCGGTATATCGAGGCGGGCGCCGACATCATCGAGACCAATAGTTTCGCGGCAAATGCCTCGCAGCTTGAGAAGTTCGGCTACGAAAAAAATGCTGCCGCCATTAACGATGCGGCTGCCAAGATCGCCAGAAAAGCGGCTGGACCGCGCATCTATGTCGCCGGCTCGATCGGCCCTCTCGATAAGTTCTCCCTGCAACAGCATCTCCCTGATCCCCGCATTTATGATATCTATAAAGAGCAGGTTCTTGCCCTTGCCGCCGGCGGCGTCGACCTTTTCATCCTGGAAACTTTTTCCAATCTGGAACATATAAAGATCGCCTTGGCGGTCTGCAAGAATGAAACGCGTCTTCCGGTCGTCTGTCAAATGGCTTTTCTGGACGGTTTGCGCACGAGTTTTGGCAATAGTATCCGCGCCGCGGTCGAAGTTTTTGAAAAAGGCGGGGCGGATGTGATCGGCGCAAATTGCGGGAACGGGCCGGCGGCGGTCACTGAGATTGTAGGCGAGCTGGCAAAGCTGACGGAAAAACCCATCTCAGCCCAACCCAATGCCGGTTATCCCCAGATCGTTGACGGCCGTTCCCTGTATCTGACTTCGCCGGAGTACTTTGCCGGTTACGCAAGGGCTTTGGTTGATGCGGGCGCATCGATGATCGGCGGATGCTGCGGAACGACACCTGAGCATATCCGGTTGATCGCCGCCGAACTTAAAAAAAAGACCCCTGTTCGCCGCCGCAGGCCCGCTGCCGAGACGGAAGCGGTTTTGGTCCAAGCGCCGTCTTTTTACGAGCAACGTAAGCATTCCAAAATCCAAATTATCGTTGAGTTGCTCCCGCCCAAGGACGCGGGCTGCGAAAAACTCATTGATAACGCCGCCCTGCTTAAAAACAGCGGCGCTGAGGTCTTTAGTTTTCCGGAAAATCCCCTGGGGCAGGTGCGCATGAGCTCCATCGTTGCCGCCGGTATCGTAAAAAAAGCCACCGGCCTCGAATCGGTATTCCATTATACCTGTAGGGACAGGAACCTGATCGGTTTGCAGTCCGATCTGTTGGGGGCGTATGCGCTTGGCCTGCGCGCGGTGCTGGCGGTGACCGGCGATCCCGTGTCGACAGGCAACAACCCGGACGCTTCTTCGGTTTTTGATCTCGATTCCATTAAACTGGTGAAATTGATCGATGATATGAAAAAAACCTTGTCTCTGGACATGCGCGTGGGGGTAGCGTTCAACCCGAATTTCCCGGATATCACAGGTCAGTTGGAGCGTCTCAAACGAAAAATCGACGCCGGTGCAGAATTCATCATGACCCAGCCGATGTTCGACAGCGATAAAGTCACGCGCGTGGCCGATGCGCTGCGGCCCCTCGGTGTCCCTTTTTATTTGGGCGTGCTTCCCTTGGTCAGCAAGAAAAACGCCGAATACCTGCACAACGAAGTGCCGGGCATGCGTATCCCCGAACATATCCGGGAAAGGATGGATATCGAGGAGAAGCAGAAAGCCCAAGCGGAAGGCATTGCTATCGCACTTGAGTTGATGCGGGCCACGGGGAAGCTGGTAAGCGGTTTCTATCTTATATCTCCGCTTCGCAAATACGAGATGTCGGCGTTCATTCTGAAACAATTTTGAATCCACTGTTTTGAGGCGGGCGCCCTTTCGTAATGCATGAGAGGGGCATGACGGGGGCGAGACCAAGAGCCGTTTTAGGCTTGAACGAGAAAGATGACAATTTGACTAAATGTCCATCCTCTGAATGTGGACATATCTCTACTATTTATGTAACAATAAGTTAGAGGGATTAAGGCCAAAAGAGGATGGACATTTTGGACGGAAAATCTATCTCTGAAGCGCCAAATTTGGGGATTTTGGGCCTATTTACCATATAGTGTGGCGATAGTAAACCAGAGATCTTGTCCTATAGTGTAGCGACCCCCGCAACCATCAAAGTCTCTTGCATACTCCGACGAGAGACAACAAAATCC
>CAZRHW010000238.1:0-5129 GCA_964599785.1 uncultured Bacteroides sp.
TAGCATAATTTCACACACTGTACTCCCGACTCACCCCCCTGTCGGGGATATGTTACAACCCTTATTTCACGCAAAGTACGCAAAACTTCAGTTAATATTCCACCTTGGAATTGGTGAACTACATCTATGGATAGATAACGATAAATACTCCGAAAAATTTATCATATGAGTATCGGTGACGAAATAAAACAAACTTTTAAAGCCGGGTCAAGTCTGACCAGGCTCATTTATATCAACCTGGCCGTATTTATTATCGTAAATGTTGTGGAGATATTTTATTTTTTGTTTAATCGCCACGATGCCTATTCTGCATTTCTGCTGAGTTTTGCAGTCCCGGCCGATCCTGCAATCCTGATAAGAAAGCCCTGGACCCTGATCACCTATATGTTCCTGCATAAAAATTTCCTGCATATCTTTTTCAATCTCCTCTGGTTATACTGGTTCGGCAGGATATTCCTGGAATACCTTGACGGCAAAAAATTGATCGGTGTTTACCTTCTTGGCGGTTTATCCGGAGCATTACTGTATATTCTGAGCTATAACCTGTTGCCGGTTTTCCATCAACAGCTTTCCCTGTCCTTTGCCCTCGGAGCTTCTGCTTCCATTATGGCAATCGTAGTGGCCATCTCGGTATATGTTCCAAACTATACTGTTTATTTATTATTTATCGGCAGGGTAAAAATCATCTATGTCGCCCTTATTGGTTTTCTGGTAACTTCACTTTTTGACTTCTCAATAAATACAGGTGGTAAAATTGCCCATATCGGTGGTGCCCTTTTTGGCTATTTATATATTCTCCGTTACAGGCAGGGACATGATATGACAAGAATATTGAGTCGTTTACTTGATAGTCTTTGGGGACTCTTTAAACCAAAACCAAAAATAAAGGTTACACACCGGAACTATGAAACAGACCTGGATTATAACAAAAGAAAAACCGATGAACAGGTTGAAATCGACAGGATCCTTGATAAAATTGCCAAATCCGGATATGATAGCCTATCTTCGCAGGAAAAGGACCTTCTTTTCAAACAAAGCAGGAAATGAAAAATGGAATTACATCATTCCATTATTTATAACTCTTTAATAACTTACTACTTCAGGAAGCCGTCCACAACTAAATAGTTTGTAAATTTCTCCCGTTAACAATCAGAGTTTATTGAGGTGAAGAGGGTCATTAACAGATTTATCCTTTTTTTCAATATCCTGCTGGCAGTTTTGCTGTTTTCATCGCATCTTGCAGTTATTGTTGATCCACAGAAAGTCTGGCAATTTGCCTTCCTGGGGTTGGTATATCCCTATTTGCTGTTAGCTAACGCTTTAATGATACTGTACTGGCTCATACTGAAGAGAAAAGAATTCCTGGTTTCCTTTATCGCAATTATTTCAGGATGGAATATTCTTACAAGTGTAATTCAGCCCAACCTCCGTTTTACGAAAGAGGACCAGATCAGCAAGACCAATACCCGCTCATTCCGCCGTGATAACCAAATGCTTAAAGTTTTGACATATAATGTGAGGGCCTTTAATCTGTATAACTGGGTAAACTTTATGGAAGCAAAAGACAGTATATTGAGGTATATCATTCATGAAGATCCGGATATAATCTGTTTTCAGGAATATTATTCCCGGGAGAGAGGTTCATTTACTTCAGCCGATCTTTACAGACTACTCAATCATACTCCTTACAGGCATATACATTATACAATTGGTGAGAACAGTAATTCCCGGTATGGTATCGCAACCTTCAGTTCTTACCCTATTGTCGGAAGCGGGGTTATCCGCTTCGATAATACCATTAACGTTACGATTTATACCGATATTGATTTCAATGGTGATACCATCAGGATATTCAATAACCACCTCCAGTCGATCCATCTGAACAAACGCAACTATGCTTTTATCGACAGCCTCAGATTAAGATATTCGGATCAGCAGTTGAAGGATTTCCTTGATATTTCAATCAGATTGAAGGATGCGTACATCAAACGTGCAGAACAGGCTGAAATAATTTCCGGCCACATTGTTAACTCACCATATCGTGTCATCGTATGTGGTGATTTCAATGACACACCTGTATCCTTTACCTATAAGAAAATGAAACGCGGATTATCTGATTCATTTATTGAAGCCGGATCGGGTACCGGCAATACTTATGCCGGAAGCTTTCCATCATTCCGGATAGATTTTATTCTTCACAGCCCCGGGCTTACAGCTTTATATACCCACAGGACACGATTGAGATTATCGGATCATTATCCGCTCCTGACCTATCTCAGGATTGAATAAATGGAAGTCTGTTGAGATCTACATTTCCCCCCGAAAGAATAATGCCAATCCGTTTCCCGGTAAAGTCAATTTTCTTTTCAATCAATGCAGCCAAGGGAACTGCCCCTGAAGGCTCTACCACAATCTTCATCCTTTCCCATATCATTCTCATAGCCTCAACTATTGAAGATTCTTTGACAGTAACAATATCATCCACTTTTTCCCTGATGATCGCAAAGGTTAATGTCCCGAGAGAGGTTAGAAGTCCATCTGCAATGGTATCAGGATTGACTGAAGGTATGATTTTGCCTGAATAGAATGAACGGAAAGCATCATCTGCATTTGCAGGCTCAACTGCAATAACTTTTGTTTCCGGAGTTATTGCTTTCACCGAAATGGCAGTCCCGCTCAACAATCCCCCTCCACCCACGGGAGCCATTACAATATCGAGCGATCCCGTATCTTCCAGCAGTTCCTTTGCAGCAGTTCCCTGACCGGCAATAATCTTAAAATGATTGTATGATGGGATGAAAACAGCACCAGTCTGTTCCAGGACTTTTTCCATTGTGCTTTCCCGTGCTTCAAGGGTAGGTTCACAAAAAGTAATGATGCCTCCGTAACCCTTAACTGCCTTGATTTTTATCTCGGGTGCTATCCGCGGCATTACGATATATGCCGGCACATTCCTCATCTTTGCAGCAAGGCAAAGAGCAGCAGCATGGTTTCCCGATGAATGAGTTCCCACACCTTTTCCGGATTCATTATCCGGCAATGACATAATGGCATTGGTCGCACCCCTGAACTTAAATGCTCCGACTTTCTGGAAGTTTTCACATTTAAAGAAAACCTCTGCACCAAATATGGTGTTCACAGATCGTGACGTCATCACAGGTGTCCTGTGGATATAGTCTCTTATCAGATCATGCGCTTTGATAACATCGGAATATTCTGGTAATGATAAATTCATGAGAGATTGTATATTATTAGTGATTAGAACTTTATGCAATGTTAATTGAAATGTGACCCCTAAAGTAGTCATATCTTACATTCACAACGTTTTTCATGTCTTCTTTTGACCCGTCAGGGGCATTGTTAATTGAAATGTGACCCCTAAAGGGATCCAGGTTCACATCCCGTTCAGAACGTTTTTTATGTCTTCTTTTGCCCCGTCAGGAGTAACATTTTAATTATCAGTCGTGACTCCAAAATGGGTCATATCTCACATTCAGAAGGTTTTACAAGCTTTCTTTTGCCCCGTCAGGGGTAACATTTCAATTAACATCGATGTGTCCTACCATCCTCACCGCCCTGATATGGGCGGGATAAATTCTTAGAACGTTCTTCATGTCTTCTTTTTCCACATCAGGGGCAACATTTCAATTATCAATTCCCCTTGTACTCCTTAAGTTTCTCCAGAACAGCTTCAATGATTTCATATTCTGATGCCTCAAGAAGAAATTCCGGGCTAAAATTACAAAATGTAACAAAATCATATAACTCCTCACCTTCCATCCCTGTAATCCTTGCAAGCATCTCAGGATTATATTTATGCTCAACCTGCTTGAGGAACAGTTCTTCCTCGTTTATTTTTTCAAGTTTTCTTAATGATTTTCCTTCCTTACTTAACAGATAATACATTGCAGAAATTGGGCTCATGACTGATATAGGACCGATGAGGTCAAGTGTGTCAATCCCTTTTTCAATATCCGGTACGACTGAGGGATGCATTTGATGTTCCGGCTCAGGAAGATCGAGCTTCAGAAAATTATTTTTAAACTGTTCATAGGTCCCCAGCTGACCTACTTTAACTTCAGTGATCGGATAGATCCTTGGAATTAATCTGAAGATCCTTAACGCTTGTAAATGAATAAGCGAGTCATTTACCAGGACAGGCAGATTATAATAACCGATTGCAGTAATGATCAGAAGATCGTTTAAATCTGCCAGTATCCTGAAATACCCCAATGTGTCGCTGATCATTGCATATCCGCTGGTTTGATTGATAATATGTGCAAACTGAATACCATCTTTAGTCATATTGTCAATGAGCCTCCCTGAAATAATATGATGAGAATCTGTATTTTCTGGCTGAGCAAATCCCGACTGTATGCTGGCAGATAACAGAAAAAGAAAAAAAAATCTTCTGAAACCCGGGCATTTTTTCTGCCATTCGGTAATATATAAATCCGGAGCCAAGATAATGTGTTTGTCTGAAATCCCTGATCTGGCATCA
The DNA here is from genome assembly GCA_964599785.1 of uncultured Bacteroides sp. GTDB lineage: Bacteria > Bacteroidota > Bacteroidia > Bacteroidales > SM23-62 > LJUQ01. The sequence continues at coordinate 4,502 of CAZRHW010000238.1, forward strand.
TGAGATGTCTCACAGATCAAAATAACTTCAAATAATAAAGATAACTTACTGAATTATTTGAGTGAAGATAATTTATTTAAAACCTATTTTTACTTCAGATAACGAATTAAATCCCCAAATATGTCATAACTAACTAAAATCTATTAATATGGAAAACGACCCGGCTAACAGGATACAAGACCTGAGACAATTTGGTGAATTTGGCGGTGTGAATCCTTCCATCACCGATTCATCAACTTATACCTTCCTTGAAGCTCATACAATGGAAGATACATTTCATGGAGAACAGGCAGGATGCTTTTTATATTCCAGGCAAATGATTATTTCTTATTTAGAATTATTTTAAATAACTTTGCCGGCTCAATTAAAAATAACTTTAATCATGGCATACACATTACAGACAGGAGAAAAGGCCCCGGATTTTAATCTGCCGGCAACTGATGGCAAAACCTACAAATTATCTGATTTTAACGATCCGTACCTTGTCATCTTCTTTACATGCAATCATTGTCCATATGTGATCGGGTCGGATGAAATGACAAGGAAAACATCTGAAAAATTTAAAAGCAAAGGAGTGAAATTTATAGGAATCAATTCCAACAGTCCCAAAACATACCCCCAGGATAGT
>CAZRHW010000239.1:0-5120 GCA_964599785.1 uncultured Bacteroides sp.
ATATCGCGGGCATAGGAACCGGTTAACGGACCTTCTTCCATTTTTTCCATAATCCCTTTCAGGATCGCAGGCATAAATCTTGAATCAATGGAACCACCCACAATACAACTATGATATATCAGCTTACCACCCCATGATAGATCAATTTCTTCGCGGTCCCTGATGGAAAGTTTAATATCTTTTCCATTAATCTTGATAACGGTTGGATCGGGTGCACCTTCAACATAGGGTTCAATGATCATATGCACTTCACCGAACTGTCCGGCACCACCGGACTGCTTCTTGTGGCGGTAATCAGCCTGGGCGACTTTTGTAATTGTTTCGCGGTAGGGTATCCTGGGTGAGATGAACTGTGTACCAATCTTGTAAGTATTATCAAGGTGCCACTTTACAATATTCAGATGATGTTCACCCTGTCCGCTGACAATGATTTGTTTAAGTTCTTTTGAGTATTCAATGATAACCGTAGGATCCTCTTCATGTATCCTGTTTAAAGATTCGCCAAGCTTTTCTTCATCTCCTTCAGTCAGAGGCTTAATTGCTGTCCTGTATTTCGGTTCAGGAAAAGTAATTGGTTCAAATTCATAAGTTGCCGTTGCAGCAGTTAGTGTATGGTTTGCTTTGGTGTTTTTCAGTTTAACCGTAGCCCCGATATCTCCGGCAACCAGTTTATTGACTTTGGCCCTTGTCTTTCCCGCAACAACAAATAGCTGGGATAGCCTTTCCTTTGTTCGTGTGTTATTGTTTGTAAGATCGGCACCTTCACTTATTTCACCGGACATAACCCTGAAATAATTGATCTCTCCAATATGGAATTCATATTCTGTTTTAAAGACAAACAGTGAAGCAGGAGCTGAAGGACTGCATTTTATCTCTTTTCCGTCTTTCGTTTTCTGGTTCGGCATATCACATGGAGAAGGCAGGACGTTTATCAGGAACTCAAGCAACCTTCCGATCCCTATATTATTTTTTGCTGAAGTACAGAAAACGGGACTTATTCCACCCTGGATTAATCCTAAAGTTATGCCTTTACGAATCTCATCTTCATCAAGGGTATCTTTTTCAAAAAATAATTCCATCAGGCCTTCATCATTTTCAGCAGCTTTTTCAACAAGTTCACCATGCAGTTCTTCAGCACGATCTTTATGATCGGCAGGTATGTCAAGGATCTCCGGGGTTCCACCACCTTTAGGGAATTTGTACATTTTCATTCTCAATACATCGATGAGGGAATCAAAGGCAGGACCGGCATTTACAGGATATTGGACCATTACAACCTTGCTGCCGAATCTTTCCCTGATGCTTTCATATGCTTTCTCAAAATTTGCTTTATCATGGTCGCACTGGTTGATAACAAAAACGGAAGGTTTGTTGGATGCATCTGTATACCTGCTGTGAATTTCGGTACCAACCTCAATACCGGCTTGTGCATTGATGATCATCAGTGTTGCATCGGTAACCCTGAGACTGGAAACAACTCCTCCAATAAAATCATCAGCACCCGGGGCATCAAGAATATTAATCTTGTGGTCGAGGTACTCAGTATATAAAAGGCTTGAATAAATTGATCTTTCATTTTCCTGCTCAATTTCCCTGAAATCAGATACTGTATTTTTATGTTCAGTATCTCCTTTTCTGGAAATCACCCCTCCCTCGAGGAGTATAGCTTCCGCCAGCGAAGTTTTCCCTGATCCCGAATGCCCAAGCAATATGATATTCCTGATCTGTTCAGTCTGATACGTTTTCATCCTTATCCTGTTTATTTAACTTATTGTGAACACATTAACAACCATTCCTCTGATGGACACGCAAAAGTAATAATTTTCTATAAAGTATCAAGTCGTGTAATTTATTTTTAAATGCAAAGAATAAATTGCAAAAAGACTGTTAAAAATAGCGGATAACTGGGTCAGGAAAAAGGACAGAAAATATACCGATTACCTTGTAAAATCAATAATTACAGATACATCTAAAAATTCATTTAAATTTTTATGGTTTTCGAAAAAAAAGTATACCTTTGCGAACCGATTTACTAAGGGAGGTTTTCAATAACAAAACGTTAGACTTAATATGCCGACAATTCAGCAATTAGTTAGAAAAGGAAGGAAGAAACAGGTTGATAAAAGCAAGGCTCCTGCGCTCGACTCATGTCCGCAACGCAGGGGTGTGTGTGTGCGTGTTTATACCACAACACCCAAGAAACCAAATTCAGCCATGCGGAAAGTAGCGAGGGTCAGATTAACCAATCAAAAAGAGGTTAATGCCTATATCCCGGGGGAGGGGCATAATCTTCAGGAACATTCAATTGTTTTGATCAGGGGCGGCAGGGTAAAAGATCTTCCGGGTGTAAGATACCACCTTATCCGTGGTGCTCTTGACACCTCGGGAGTTGAGGGCAGAACACAGCGTCGTTCCAAATACGGTACAAAGCAACCAAAGAAGTAAAATAATAAAAAAGGTATATAGTCTCAATAAAAGAATTACGATATAAGAATATATACTTTGCCGCGCCTAAAACGCGGCAAAGTAAATTAATCCAAAAACCACTAAAAAAAATTACCCCCCAGGGGGCTATATAATATAATATTATAGGTATAAATGAGAAAAGGAAAACCAAAAAAAAGGGAACTTCTGGCAGATCCGAGATATCATGATGAACTGGTTACCAGATTCGTCAATAACATGATGTTGAGAGGGAAGAAAAATGTAGCATTCAATATTTTTTATGATGCCATTGAACTGGTAGGCGAAAAGACCAGGGGAGAAAATAAACCACCCCTTGAAATATGGAAAAAAGCCCTTGAGAACATTACACCCCACGTTGAAGTGAAGAGCAGGAGGGTGGGAGGTGCTACCTTCCAGGTTCCCATGGAGGTAAGGCCCGACAGGAAGATCACTTTAAGCATGAAGAATCTTATCAGATATGCAAAACAGAGGTCGGGAAAGTCGATGAGCGACAAGCTTGCAGCAGAAATTGTTGCTGCATATAATGAAGAGGGAGGCGCTTTTAAGAAGAAGGAGGATATGCACAGGATGGCAGACGCAAACAAAGCTTTCGCCCACTTCAGGTTCTGATATTAAAACGGTGAGTAAAGATCTGAAATATACAAGGAATATAGGGATCATGGCCCATATTGATGCGGGGAAGACGACTGCCACAGAAAGGATACTTTTCTATACGGGGTTGACCCATCGGATGGGGGAAGTACATGATGGAGCTGCCGTAATGGATTGGATGGTGCAGGAAAAGGAGAGGGGGATAACCATTACATCTGCCGCGATCACCAGCTACTGGAAATTAAACGGGCAGGAATACAAAATAAATATAATTGACACACCGGGGCATGTTGATTTTACAGTTGAGGTTGAGCGTTCACTGCGTGTCCTTGATGGAGCAGTTGCTCTATTCTGTGGTGTGGGCGGTGTGGAACCCCAGTCAGAAACGGTCTGGAGGCAAGCTGAAAAGTACCGGATTCCCAGAATTGCATTTATCAATAAGATGGATCGTATAGGATCTGACTTTTACCGTGTGGTCAGTGAGATTCAAAATAAGCTGAAAGCAAATCCGACGCCGATGCAGATCCCGTATGGTTCTGAAGAGAAATTTAAAGGTGTGATCGACCTGATTGAAAGAAAAGCTATTATCTGGGACGATGATGATGAAACCCTGGGACTCAAATTTGAGTATGTTGAAATTCCTGAAGATATGATTGAGACGGTCGAAGAATGGAGGGAAAAACTGGTGGAGGCGGTTTGCGAGTCTGATGATGAATTACTGGAAAGGTTCTTTGCCGACAGGGATTCTATTTCTGTTGAAGAGTTTATGGTGGCTGCCCGGAAAGCAACCATCAACCTGAAGATCGTTCCTGTTTATTGCGGAGCAGCATTCAGGAATAAAGGTATTCAGTGTTTACTCGATGGCATTGTTAGTCTTCTTCCCAGTCCTGTAGATGTAGGATCTGTGAAAGGGATCAACCCTTTTATTAAAAAGGAAGAGGAAAGATTTCCAGATGTACAGCAGCCACTGTCTGCACTGGCATTCAAGATTGCTTCAGATCCCTTCGTAGGGAAGCTTGCTTATCTGAGGGTCTACTCCGGTATAATCAGATCGGGAGAACAGGTTTTGAATACACGCACAAATAAAAAAGAAAGAATAGCCAGGCTATATCAGATGCATGCTAATAAACAACATCCAAAAGACCAGATCGAGGCCGGAGATATCTGTGCTATCGTTGGATTTAAAGATATTAAAACGGGTGACACCCTGGCGGACCCCAGGAGACCCATTTTACTGGAATCTATGAATTTCCCTGAACCTGTTATCAGTATTGTGATTGAACCAAAAACACAGGTTGATATAGAGCGTCTGTCTCAGGCGATGAACAAACTGGAAGAGGAGGATCCGACTTTTCAAATTAAAGTGGATGAGGATACCGGCCAGACCATTATGAACGGTATGGGGGAACTTCACCTGGAAGTGTTGATCGACCGGATTAAAAGAGAATTTGGAGTAGAATGTAACCAGGGTTTACCCCAGGTGAATTATAAAGAAGCACTTACATTAACTGTTGAACACAGGGAGATATTTAAAAAACAGGCAGGTGGGAAAAGCAGATTTGCAGAGATTGATTTTGAACTAGGTCCTTCTGACGATGACATAACAGGTTTGCAGTTCATTGATGAAGTTAGAAGAGGGAACCTGCCGGCAGAATTTATTCAAGCCGTTGAAAAAGGTTTCCGGGAATCAATGCAAAATGGTCCTCTGGCAAGCTATCCGCTTGATAATCTGAAAGTTGTGTTGAGGGACGGTGTTTTTCATCCAGTGGATTCCGATGCCCTTTCATTTGAACTTGCTGCGAAAATCGGGTTCCGCAAAGCAACCCAGAAAGCCGGACCAGTCCTTCTTGAACCAATTATGTCTGCAGAAGTTGTCACACCTGAGGAATACATGGGAGATGTGATTTCGGATTTTAATAAACGCAGAGGACAGGTTGAAGGTATGGAAACAAGAGCAGGTGCCAGGGTCATCAAAGCACAGGTGCCTCTTGCTGAACAATTCGGATATGTGACAGTCCTGCGTACTTTAACGTCAGGACGTGCTACGGCTACCATGGAGTTTT
>CAZRHW010000240.1:0-5120 GCA_964599785.1 uncultured Bacteroides sp.
CCTCACTTCGTTTGTCGGGATGACTTGTTACAGAACACAACACCCATTTCTCCCAACGCCTGTTCCCCGATGCCTGTAATCTGATGCCTAAACCATTGCAATTACTACCACTGCGACAATTGCTACTATTTCTTCCCAGGCCTCAGATTTCTTCCTTTAATCGTAAATTTTTATTCTACAACGATTTTTCCTCTATAGATCGTTGGCCCCCTCAGTTCAACAAAATAAAATCCCTCCATCAGATCTCCTTTTTCTAATACATACTCAGATGAAGTGATATTATCGATGATCCGGCAGACCTTTCCTGACAGATCCATGATGTAAAGTGTGTACGATTGTTTTTCAGGATTGTCAAACATCAGCATTGTTGTTTCTTTGAATGGATTCGGTATGATTCTGAATTCGTTTTCACTGAAATGAGGTACACCTTCAGGAGTTTCCTGAATACGGTTATCCTCAATATTCGACATAGAGTTACTGTAAAGTTCGGAGTCAGCCTTCTTGCCAGATGCTCCTGTTGGGGTACAGGGGTCAGTAAGAATACCGGCCACCCTGTAATAATATTTTTTTGTAAGGGCGCTGGGATCATTATCGGTGTAACTATCAATCTCTTTTGGGATATTTGCTTCAAGGGGAGATAACACAGTTGAGTCACTGCCTCTGTATATGGTATAGCTGTCGAAATTCAATATCTGACCTTCAATTTCATACTTACTCCAGGTTAACATTACACCTTTATCCGAACTGATATATTGCAGGAAAATCGGTTTGTGATATGGACTTAATTCCGATTCGTTGCCACATGTATCGACAACGGATATTTTGTATAAATACGATCTTTTTTCAGGATCAGCTTCGGCATCAATAATAATACTTAAATCATCAAAGCCTACTGTGCCGATTACCTTGCTTTCCCTGTATATATTGTAAGATTCAATTCCTTTACCCGTTGTTTTTTCCCATATTATAAGGTTCTTACCGGTTAACATGTCTATGGTTACAATGCAGATTTTTTCACCCTTGTATGGTAAAAGATTGTTAATTATTAAATCAATTGAATCTTTACATCCCTGGTTATCGGTTACCTTTACACTGTAATCTCCTGCTTCCAGGTCTGTGAGCGTTTGAGAAGAAGAACCATCTGACCAGGAATATTCATATGGGAGTGTTCCACCTGAGGGATAAAGGTCAATATATCCATCAGTGCTCCCCAGGCAGATGATCTCCGAATAATCAGATAAAATTCCCAGAGGTTCTGGCTCAGTAATATCCACACTATCAGTAACAGAAACACCAAAATCATCTGTAACACTAACGATATATTTCCCGGATTGTAAGTTCTCAATATCCTCAGTTATTGCATTATTTGACCAATCGGTTGTATAAGGCTGGTTCCCACCCAGAATGGTTATATCTATCCATCCGTCATTGAAACCGTAACAACTCGCATCAGATTTATCAAACTGCAAAGTAATGGGTTCTTTAACACGGAATGCACCCTCTTTTGTGCAACCATTATGATCTTCAACTATTAATTGGTATTCGCCGGTTTTTATACCAACCAGATCTTCTGAGGTTGAATCATTTGACCAGGAATAATCATATGGCTCTATACCTCCTGTTATGGTTATATTAATCATCCCATCATTGCCACCAGTATTAGATACATTCGTAATGGCATCAAGGATTTCCAGACTATCAGGTTCTGATAAAATGATACTATCGGTGACTGACCATCCAAGGCTGTCTACAACTGTTACATGGTAATAGATGTTCGCCATCAAGCCTGTTACTGTGGAATCAGTTGTATTCCCCGAATCATCCCACTGGTGTTGATAAGGGGGGGTCCCAAGTGATGGTGTAGCTGTTGCAGTGCCATCATTATATCCAAAACATATTATGTTCGTGCTATCTGAAAATAATAATTCAGGAGGGAAGGTGCCGTTTAATGGGATCATGATCAATGAGTCATATGGGTCATCACTTTTAACAAATAAAGTATCCCAATAGATATCTTTACTTAATGGATCGAATGTAACGGTCAGATGGATGCTGTCGCCCGGTGATAGATTTGAAGAAGATTTATTCAGGCTGAAAACAGGATTATTAGTATAAATTGATGAGATATTTATTGTTCTTGCTGCACTTGAGTTAATTAATATTAGTCTTTCCGAAATATCATCACCATAAAAATTTAAGGTTGTAACCAATCCGAAATTCTCATCCGAAATAGTCAAATAGCCAAATTGACAAGAATCCCTCAGGCAACGCACGGACATCCCATACTCCCTTTCCGTGTCCCACCTGTACAAATAACTGTCATTGGAGCGTAATTCCCGGTTCAAAGCACGTGTCGTGCCGTTCTCCGTAGAAGACCACCAGCTTCCGCCGAAGTGGTAGTAGTAGAAATTCCAATCTTCGTAGGTACGGAGGCCACCCGGAAGGGCTGTAAAACCACTCTCATTGGTTGCCCCCTCGTTAGGACTTATCCAGTGAGCTGTTCCGGTTTCTTTCAACTTGTCTCCTGCAACAGTGACTCCTCCCAGGAAATCAGTCAATTCATTCCATTCAGCGTTAGTTGACAGATGCCACCCTGCGGGACAAACACCTCTGGTTATACCCGGATTTCTATCATCTGAAGGATGGTAATCCATCATCTCATCCCATTGGTATAAGCCTCCATATGTATCACAATTGTATTCAACGTCATCATAACAATATTTTTCTATTACTCCATTATTGGAGGCATCCTGGGTGCCGCCAATCCGGGTTCCGATGTTCAGATTTTCCTGCATCCACCATTGCTGGCCTATTTTTACAATCTTATAGACCTGACTATCACGAATATCAATGATTGAATCTACTTCCTGAGGAAATAAGTTGATGATTGAGATTGAAATGAGAAGTATGAGAACTACTCGTTTCATTGTATGGAGGATTATAACACAACTAAAGGTACAAAAAAATGATATACAGTGAAATATAACCTCCCATTGATTAGCTTTCAGTGGGGATATCGTCTTTCTTAAGTCAAAAACAGCCCGGGTATTAATAATCGAGAAAACTGTATGGGAGTGCTATAATAATTTTAGGGTTTGGCTATGGTTATAGGGGTATGCAGTATATGGCATATCTGTTAGAAGTGGAAATATATCTTATCTGAGAACAATGCCCGGTACCTCACTACAAATCCCCGGTTATCAAACACATTAAAACGGCACACAACTCCTTATTGTGCTTTCTGATAAACAGAAATTTAGAAAAGTGCTTGAAATAAAAAACCCGGAATTTCACCGGGTCTTATTATCAGGATAAAAACCAGTGTTGTGAGCTGCTTTCAAGGGCTTCCTGGATGGTTTTAATGAAGGAATGACTACCTGCTCCACGGTCAAGAAAAGTCGCGATATACGAGCTTTTGTTTGGAAAATCCGGTGAACATCAGAATTTACATGCACAATTAAATTTATCTAATAATATTAAATTTATCTAGGTAATTTTGTATTTTTGCATAAAAATAAACTAGATATTATGATTCAGGAGATATTTATATTGCAAAATCCATGGCGTGAGAAGTCTGATTATAAATTTAATCTTAAAGACCGTGAGCTATTATCCACTCTCATTGAGAACCTGGACAATGAATTGATTCTGGGCTTGCTGGGCAGCCGACAGGTAGGCAAAAGTTCAATATTGTATTTACTTATCCAACACCTTTTATCTAATAATGCCGGCTCTGAGAATATTTTTTATTTCAATCTCGATGATTTAAAACTGCATGAACTGTTTACATCTATACCAGATTTTATTCAATTTATTGGAAAGAATGGTGCCAGAAAATATATTTTCATTGATGAAATTCAGCGATTGCCTTCACCCGGACTGTTCCTGAAGGAAATTTTTGATTTAAGATATAATTATAAGATCATATATAGTGGTTCTTCACAATTGGAAATTAAATCCAAAGTAAAAGAACATCTTGTTGGCAGGGTAAGGATATTTGAGGTAAACCGGTTATCTTTTAAGGAATCCATTGATTTTTCAGGACCAACAACCAGGAAGAACGCATTATCACATGCTTTGATTTATGGAACTTATCCTGCAGTTGTCAAAGAAACTTCTGCTATACAAAAAAAGCTGCGGATTAAAGATATCTACCAGAGTTATATTCAAAAAGATCTGGTTGATTTTTTAAAAATAGAGTTGCTTGAAGAATTTAATAAATTATTGATACTCCTGGCTCATCAGGTTGGAAATCTTCTAAACATCAGCTCTTTATCGAACACCCTCAATTTTTCCCGACTGGAAGTTAATAAGTATATAAATATTCTTGAATATTCATTTATATGTAAAAGGATCTATCCTTTTTATAAGAATTACAAAAAGGAAATTACAAAAACACCCAAGTTGTATTTTCTGGATCTTGGCTTACGCAACTATATACTCAATAATTTTAATGAGCTGGATCTAAGAAATGATACCGGTATTTTATTTGAGAATTTTTACCTTACTGAATTGCTTGCCAATGATCACTATCTGTTGAATAAAATCAATTTCTGGCGTACAACAAACCAGACTGAAATAGATTTTATTGTAAAAAGTGAAACAAAAACAGAAGCCATTGAGGTTAAGTGGAAAAGTAAAAAACCCCCAAAAACTTTCACAACTATAAATTCACTGTATCCTGAAATAAAGACCAGGCTAATTACAATTAGTGATTTTACTGACTATCCCTTCAACTAAATCAATAATCAAAAAGAAATTTTCAACTTTGAACTAAAATCCCTTTTACATTCCTCCCCTGTGAAATAATTTTGCCTGCCCTGTTAAATTTGAGGCACGAAAATATTTCATAGGTCAAGAAAAATTGCTTCGCATTGCACAAGGTAAACTTTTTACTTTTTACTTTTTACTTTTTACTTTCTCCTTTTTACTTTTTCCTTTTTCCCTTTGCCCTCCTCCCTGCGACCCCGACCATTGTTACCATTGCGACAATTGCTGATTTCCTTTTATCTTTTTACTTTTATCCCTGTGAAATATTTTCGTTCCTCAAATTTCACAGGGTAAACTTTTATCTTTTATCTTTTATCTTTTATCTTTTATCTTTTATCTTTTATCTTTTA
>CAZRHW010000241.1:0-5108 GCA_964599785.1 uncultured Bacteroides sp.
TCTGCGAGAACTTTTTGAGCATTGAAAAACATATAAAATTAAGTTATGGTACACCCCCTAACTTGATAGAGTTTCACACCCACGATCCATCACCCACACCCACCAATATACCAATTTACCAATAAACCAATAAACAATTATTCCAATATCCTGTCAGCTTCTTCCTTATCGCACTCCATGATGTAAGGGATATCACTGATCTGACTGGCTTCATGGGTAAGTGCGGCAATATCATTCCTGGAAATATATTCCAGGGCGAATTTTCTGGATCCGCACATGATTTGTCTGAGACCCTGATGAAGTCTTTTCATATAAGTATAGAGTCCGATTGCACCGGTTGGTATATCATCAAATTTTTTACCATATTTTACCTGAAGTTCGGGGGCTGTTTCAAATATTTCATTTTTTGTACGGCCGAAACGGGAAACATATACCGGTATATCATCATTATCGATACAGATGCCAATATTTTTACCAACCATTGCTGCTGCAAGCGGAGCTCTTGCCATGCCCACCATTTTAATATATGGAGCACCTAATGCCAGCGCCTTGAATATTTGATCTTCCATTGTGATGCCACTGGCAAAGGCCGCATCGGGGATATATTTACCCATTTTGGCAAGCTTATCAAGATATTTATAAAACAGGGACCAGAGTTCGACAGGTGGCACACCCCATTCGTTCATCATTCTCCACGGGCTCATACCGGTACCTCCACCAGCAGCATCCACCGTTAGCAGATCAATTTTTGCTTCGGAAGCGCATTTTACGGCAAGAGCAAGGTCACTGGGCCGGTATGCGCCTGTTTTCAGAAATACATATTGTGCTCCTGCTTTCCTGAGTTCTTCAACCCTTTTAATAAAACTTTCCATCTCAACCATTCCCAGCCTGGAGTGTCGCTCAAACTCATGAAAAGTATGGTTGTTAAAGGCATCGATGATATTGGGATCAGTGGGATCCGGCAGTACGATATATCCCCTTTCTTTCAGCATTTGAGCACGTTTAAGATCTTTTATTTTTACCTCTCCACCGATGTCTTTTGCTCCCTGTCCCCATTTCAGTTCAACAATTTTAACACCAAGTTTTTCAAGTGCATATTCATGGACACCCAGTTTGGTATCTTCCACATTCGCCTGTAAAACGATTCCTCCGTAATTATCTTCCTGCCATTTTTGGTAGAGTTTTACTCTTTGCTCCAATTGGGGGGAATGAACCACTTTCCCATTTTTAATGGTGGCCTCGGGATCCATTCCGCAGACATTTTCCCCGATGGTAATCAGGATACCGGATATAGCTGCTCCAACGGCAAGGCCTTCCCAGTTGTTTTTTGCGATGTTGGTTGAGCCAAGTCCTGGTATAACAACGGGGAATTTTAGTTTTATACTTTTATCCTGACTGATTGTTTGCCTGACATCAACATTCTCAAACAGTGCTTTATCAGAATCCGGTTCCATGCCATATGCACCCCTGCAGGTTCCCAGTATGGTAAAGTGCGACAGATCGACAGGGTATTCTTTCTCCGATGCTGAGGAAATTATTCCGAAAGGTTGGGGATAAATGACTTCCGGGCCTCTGTATGCAGATTTTCCTATTTCACACATACCAATGCAGCCATCCACGCAGGTAGCACACATACCGCTGATAGGTACGATGGCATCTTCTGTCCGGTTTTTCGTTAAAGTCGCTGCTGAAGCATTTAATTTTCCGTATTTCATTATTGTAGGTTTTAGTTAATAATTCTTTATTTGTTGATAATCAGCACATCCACCACAAAGTACATTTTCAGGATTCGGTCCGTCACATCTCAGGGTGCAGGCAGGACAGATAAAGATACATCCACCACATTTTCTGCAATCCTCAGAATTTTCATTAAAAGGTGTAGTGATCCTGACGTTCTGTCCCCTGTTGACAAATCCTATAGCATTGGCCATCATCTGCTCATTGCACATCCTGATACATAAACCGCAATAGATACAATTTTCCCATTTTGGTTTGAAGCGCACCTTTTTCAGCCCGATTTTTGAGGCCATATCCTGCAATATTTTTGAGGTGGGGCATTGGGCAATAAGTAGCTCAAGAATGACTTTCCGGGCAGTGATAACCCGTTCAGTGGCAGTATGAACAACAAGTCCATCCTCCACCGGATAGGTACAGGAGGTCACAAGCCTGGATTTGTCATTTTTTTTGATTTCAACAATGCAAAGGCGGCAGCCACCCCAAGGTGACAGACCCTCATGATAACATACCGTTGGAATTTCAATACCCAGGAACTTCGCTGCTTCAAGTATGGTGAAATCTTTGGGTGGTTCAAAGTTTATGCCATCAATGATTATATTCATTTTTATGGGATTTGTTCTTGATTGATATTTACCAGGTTTTCAAGGAATTTCTGACCATCGGCTGATTCAAGATCACATCTCAGACATCTTTTTGCTTCATTAACAGCCTGTTCTTCGGTAAAACCCAGGTTGACTTCATCGGTATTGTTTTTTCTCATCTCTGCAACCAATCTGGGCATTTCTATCCGGTTGACTGAATAAAACTCATCTGTTGTTTCCTCAGTCAATTCTACAGGTTCAATATATCTGGATGGCCTGGTAATTTGATATTCTCTTTTGATTTCTTTTCCACTCAAATACTGATCAATTGATTCTGCAGCTATTTTACCCGAAGAGACTGCCTCGACAACCGTATTAGGTCCTGTGACCAGGTCTCCGCCTGCAAAAATCCCTGCTCTGTTAGTCTGGAAAGTTTCCGGATTAATCCGGACTGTATCATATTTGGAAAATTCAAGATCTTCATTATCAAGAAACGAAAGATCCGGGCTTTCACTTATGGAAACGATCAGTGTATCAAGTTCCTCAATGAATTCAGAACCTTCGACAGGTATGGGTCTTCTGCGGCCTGATTCGTCTATATCTCCCATATTCATTCTTATAAATTCACACGCCACTAATTTTCCATTTTTTTTGATGATCCTTTTAGGAGCAGTTAAAAATTCAATTTTTATCCCTTCCTGCACTGCATCTTCCACTTCCTCTTTATATGCAGGTATTTCTTCAATCGTTCTCCTGTAGAAGATGGTTATTTTATCAGGTTTTTCTTTACGTAATGCACTTCTTGCGGTATCAAGCATTGAAACACTATCGGAAATTTCTGCTCTCAGTACACGCCGTGCCGTATCAACGGCAGTGTTTCCTCCACCGATGATTCCAATTTTTTTCCCAATGTTAATATCAGTTCCGAGATTTAGTGCAGTTAAAGCTTTCATACCTGAGATAACGCCATCGCATTCTTCTCCTTCAATATTTAATTTCAAAGATTGATGTGATCCGGTCGCAAGAAATATCGCTTTATAATCCTTTTCGAACAAACTATCAAGTGTAAAATCGGTTCCCAGAGCAGAATTTGTAACGACTTCTATTCCTGCACTTAAAATATAGTTAATGTCTGATTCAAGAATATTTCTTGGCAACCTGTACTCAGGGATCCCCAAAGCCAGCATACCCCCCAGGGTAGACTGTTTCTCGAATACTGTCACCTCATAGCCTTTTTTTGCAAGGTAAAAACCACATGTAAGCCCGGCGGGACCTGATCCTATGATAGCTACCTTAAGGCCATTTGTTTTATCTGCCGGTTCAGTTTTTACATACAGGTTGTTTTTTATTCCATAATCGGTGACAAACCTTTTGAGGTCTTTAATAGCGATGGGATCTCCACTTGCACCGGCTTTACATTTGTATTCACAGGGATGGTGACAAACACGGGCGAGCACCGATGAAAATGGGTTTGTGTCTTTTATCACTTTGAGTGCTTCGGCATATTTCTTTTTAGCAATCAGGGAAATATAAAGTGGTGCTTCTGTGTCAATCGGGCAGGTATAATGACAGGGGGAAGAAATGATCTCTTTACAAACACATGCATTGCACTGTTTTTTTTCTATATGTTCAATATATTCATTCCTGAAATACCGGAGAGTTGCCAACATTGGATTTGCGGCAGTCTGTCCAAGACCACAAAGAGAGGTGTCTTTTATCACATTCCCAAGTTCTTCAAGGGTTTCAAGATCTTCCAACTTGCCTTTACCTTCTGTAATATCATGGAGGATCTCATACATTCTTTGTGTCCCCTCCCTGCATACTGAACATTTACCACAGGATTCCTGCTGAAGGAAGTTAGTGAAATATTTAGCGACATCAACCATACATGTGTTCTCGTCCATGACAATCATTCCACCGGATCCCATGATTGAACCTGCTCCGGACAAACTTTCATAATCAATAGGAAGGTCAAACATTTTTTCAGGAATACATCCTCCTGAAGGACCACCAGTCTGGATTGCCTTGATTTTCGCTTTTCCCGGGGAACCTCCACCAATGTTGTATACAATTTCACGGATTGTCGTTCCAAACGGTACTTCTACCAATCCGGTGTTTTTAATTTTTCCGACCAGTGAAAATATTTTAGTTCCTCTGCTACCTGGTATGCCAATCTTTTTATATTGATCAGCACCCTGATTGATAATGATTGGCACATTAGCAAGTGTTTCCACATTATTTATACAAGTAGGGAATCCCCATATTCCTTTTTCAACGGGATAAGGTGGCCTTTGTCTTGGCTGTCCCATCTGCCCTTCAATGGATTTGATCAGGGCAGTTTCCTCTCCGCATACAAAAGCTCCGGCACCTCTGATGATTTCAATATCAAAATGAATATTGGTTCCAAGGATAGATTCACCAAGTATCCCTAAATCACGTGCCTGTCTGATAGCAATTTGTGTATGTTTCAGAGCTAAAGGATATTCACTGCGAACGTAGATAAAACCCTGAGTTGCACTGATAGCAATACCGGCGATGATCATGCCCTCAATGATCAGGTGAGGATTACCTTCCAGAAGACTCCGGTCCATATATGCGCCCGGATCTCCCTCATCAGCATTGCAAACAAGGAATTTTCTACCCGCCTTATTTTCCGCCTTTTGAGCGGCCTCCCATTTCAATCCGGTAGGAAATCCCGCTCCTCCACGGCCCCTGAGTTCAGCATTCTTAACCTCGTTAATGATCCTGAGGGGATCGGGATTCGATATTACTTTCTCAAATGCTGCATAG
>CAZRHW010000242.1:0-5101 GCA_964599785.1 uncultured Bacteroides sp.
TGAGGGTTCGCCGGCCCGGCTTGTGGACAGCATGTGGGAGGCCGGCAACAAAAAAACACCATTTCAAAATGGAGTTAATAACATGCTGATAATTTTATACTTAACATAAATATTTTCAAATGAAAAATAAATTAAATAAACTCTTATATAGAGTAGTTGCTTCTTGTATTGCCATTATTTTATGGATTTCTTTGTGTCCGGGATATTCTTCCCTCAAAGCACAGGACATCATTTATGTCAACCAATTAGCTGCCGGGACCAATGATGGTACTTCCTGGACAAACGCTTACACAGATCTCCAGGCGGCACTTGATGCTGCCACAAAAGGAGATCAAATCTGGGTGGCAGCAGGAATATACAAACCTTCCAAGGACAAGAGCGGAAACGGTTCTCCTGCCGATAACCGGACGAAAACCTTCCAGTTGGCCGATAGTGTTTTTCTGTATGGTGGTTTTGCCGGTACTGAATCAACCCTGGATGATAGAGACTGGCTCACAAACCAAACTATCCTGAGCGGGGATCTTGGAACACAGGATGACAACTCAGATAATTCTTACTATGTCGTAAAAGGAATAACAAATGGTTATCTGGACGGATTCATTGTTGAGGGAGGGAATGCAAACGGTGCCAATCCCTACGATATGGGAGGAGGTATAATGGTCGGGGATCAGGATGGAGGGACACCACCAGCTGTCAGGTTGAAAAATATGAAGGTCATTCATTGCACGATCAGAAATAACCGTGGGAACCAGGGTGGAGGAGCAGCAACTTTCTATTGCGGCGATTCGATTGTTTTCAGGTATTGTACCTTTATTGATAATACCGGTGGAGCAGGAGCAGGCCTTGGTAACTGGGACACAAAAGCATATGTGACAAAATGCATTTTTGTTAATAATGTAACAGATGAAACGATTATTATCGATCACTGGGGCGGTGGAATCTATAACTGGGGATCCGGATCGAAAGGATTTATAATTAATTGTACGTTTATTCAAAATGCTTCTGCTCAGGGCGGTGGTATTCATGACAGAGGTGTCGGGGCCGGGGGCATTGTGAAAAACTGTATTTTTCTTGATAATACACCGAATGATATTTATGCCAGTAGCAGTGTCACATATAATTTTACCAACCAGTCGGGTTATATAGGTTTAAATGAAAATGTCGGAGGCAATCCCTTATTGTATGAAAAGGGTGATGGGAAATACGAGTTGAACTGGGCTTCTCCCTGTATTGATGCCGGTGATCCTGACCCGGTTTATAATGATCCTGATGGAAGCCGAAATAATATGGGAGCCGGACACCCTGTTTTTTCACCTGCTGTCGATGCCCTGATCTCGGTTGTTGACACACCCCTGTATTCATTTCTCCTGGGTGAATATAATGTCCGTGTCAGGATGGTAAACCTGGGAACCGACCCTTTGACTTCAGTAGCAGTGGACTGGGAAGTTGACGGATTACCCCGGACAACATATAACTGGAGCGGTAATTTGCCAGGCGCAGATACTACGGAATCCTTAATTTTAGGAACATATACATTTAACCAGGGAGAGCATACTATTGAAGCCTGGACGTCCATTGTTTCGGATCAGTTTCATGAAAATGACACTGTGGTCAAAGAGGTCTATGCTTTCGCTCATATGGATGCAGGAGTGGTTTCCCTTGATGAACCGGATACACTTTTTACCAATGAACCGCTGACCGGTATTCTGGTATCCTTTAAAAATTATGATGCTGACAGCACAATAAAAACTATCGATATCGGGTGGTCTGTTGACGGAACTCCTCAAAGTCCATATAACTGGTCCGGCAATCTCCTCCCCACAGAAACCAGTACATCTGTCAATATCGGATCTTATCCCTTCTCCAGGGGTAAGCATTTACTGAAAGTCTGGACTGAAAAACCAAACGGGTTTGATTATGATGATAATAATGAAAATGATACGATTACATTGACAATTTATTCAAGGCTCCTTGATATTGGAATCAGCGCGCTGTTTAAACCCACTGATCCTGATACGAGTGGTTTACATCCTGTCCTGGTCGCTATCACGAATTACTCCCCTTCCACCACTATAACAAGTGCACTGGTCAAGTGGGAAGTAGATGGTACACCCCAGACACCATATGGCTGGAGCGGAAGTTTATTGCCGGGAGAATCAACTGACAGTGTGGAGATCGGAACATATAACCTGGCATCTACCGGCACTTACGATTTCAGTATCCGGACCGAATCACCGAATGGAGAACAGGACGATTATCATGGGAATGATACACTGAAAACTACCATCACTATTGCTTATCCCCTCTCGGGAACTTATACAATCGGAGCCGATGACTGTGACTTTGAAACCTTCACCGATGCGGTTGATTCACTCGTGAACGGAGGTGGCATCGGCGGACCTGTCATATTTAATGTTGAAGCCGGCACCTATAATGAACACATCCTGATTCCTTATATTCCCGGGACTTCCGGGGACTTTACCATTACCTTCCAGTCAGCCTCGGGTGACAGCAATGATGTAATACTCACACATTCGGCCGGTGATTATACGGTGAGGCTTCAGCAGGCCAAGTATATTATTTTTAAAAATATGACCATTTCTTCCGGCAACGGGTATGTGATTACATTGCATAACAGTGCTACATATAATCAGTTCCTGAATAACCGGATCATTGGTGTTGAGGGTGCTTCGACCCTGGTTATAAATACAATGGATAACATACATCCGGTACCGGCAGACCAGCCAAGAGGTTATTACGGATATAATATCTTTTCGAATAACTATATGCTTCATGGCAGCCAGGGTATAAATATATCTTACTCCCTTAAATCTGCCGGTCTTGAAATCACGGGGAATATCCTTCAGGATCAATCAGATAATGCAATTATTCTGGGTGAGGTAGATGGTGCTGTCATCAGCGGCAATACCATTGCCTCGAACTCAACCATAACAGGTATTTATTTGAATTACTGCAAGGATAATTTCACCATTGAAAGAAATAAGATTTTATTACCGGGCGGAGGGACAGGCATTTACTGGACCGGGGGAAGTAATCTTACCGGTATACCTGATCGTGTCACCAATAATTTTATTCATGTTAATACTTCTGCAGACAATCAGCGTGGAATTTCATTATGGTTTATTAACAATCGAAACTTAATCGTTGACCATAACAGTGTCAATATTACCGGAAACAATAATGGCAGCGCTGCAGTATTTTTTACAACCATAGAAAATACTATCACTGATTTGAGAAATAACATATTTTCGAATCAAGCAGGGGGCGTTGCAATTTATAGTACTTTCATTAACGTAACCAGCGATTATAACTGCCTGTTTACTACCGGTCCTAAAATCACTGATCTAAGGACAACACTCGAAGATCATCAGAGAAATACCCATCAGGATCTGCATTCATTTTCTGTTGATCCCCGGTTTTTATCCGGTGATGACCTGCATACCTTCAGTCCCTATCTCAACAACCAGGGAACACCCATTGCGGATATTACTGTCGATATTGATGGAGAAACACGCGATGCTTCCCATCCCGATATCGGAGCCGATGAGTATGATCCCCTGCCACCCCTGAGCGGTACATATGATATCGGTCCCTCTGCATTATTATTCAAGAACTTCAATGAAGCAGTTGATTCCTTGATCGAAGTAGGAGTCGGTGGACCGGTAATCTTTGAAGTGGAGGATGGCACTTATAATGAACAAATAACCATTCCATGGATCGCCAATGTGAATGAGACCAATAGCGTCACATTTAGATCGGCCGGTGAGGACAGCAGTAAAGTTATTATAACCCATACGGCAACAGGCGATGATGACAATTACACCCTGAAGCTGGATGGTTCTGACTACTTTACTTTTAAACAGATTACACTGGAAGCAACAGGAACAGAATATGCAAGAATCGTTAGTATAGGCTATAAAGCTTGTCACAATAGCTTTCTGAACAATCAGTTCCTTGGTGTAAACAATAAATCGGAATTGGTTTACGCATACCGCTCATATGACACAAGCAATGTATATACCAATAACCTGTTTAGTGGAGGAATGAGTGGAATTCATTTAGAGCCGGCAGCACCGTATCAAGGATATGGCACTTCCACTGAGATATCAGGTAATGAATTTTACAACCAGACCGCTTACGCCGTTTACTTAAAGTATTCCAATTATCCGGTTATTAAAGCCAACACAATTTATTCTGACACAAAAATCACAGGGATCTATATTACTGAATGCAGGGAACAGGTGATTTTAGGTAACAACCAGATATATCTGAATGGAGGGGGAAGAGGTATTGAAATATACAATAATTCGGGAACCGGCAATGATACCAGTCTTATTTATAACAATCATATCTACCTGAAAACCGATCCGGAATATGGTATCTTATTGAGTTACAATTTTTCACTGGGCTTTAGATTTATTTTTAACACCATTCACCTCCTGGGGAATAATGCATCCAGCGTCAGTTTGTCAGCCAATGATAATAAGTTTCTGTATCTGAAAAACAATATCCTGGTCAATAAAGCATTCGGAGCAGCAGTGGGTATACCTGGCAGTATGAGCGATTATAACGACCTGTATTCAAACGGGACAAATCTTACGAACTCTTCACCCGACCTGGAGCATTGGAAGGCATTGACTGGCTGGGATATGAATTCACTTTCGGTCGATCCTTATTTTGAGAATGATTCGAGCTACCATATTCTGAATCCATACCTTAAGGGAGCCGGTACGCCGGTGGCAGAGGTCTTAATGGATATCGACGGCGAGTTGCGTAATGCAGTACACCCGGATATCGGTGCCTATGAATTCACACTGTGCAATTCACCAATCAGCGGCACCTTTACCATTGGAGGTACAACGCCGGATTATGAAACAATGAATGATGCGGTTGAAAAACTGGTTTGCTGCGGCGTGAATGGACCGGTTACTTTCAACATAGCGACCGATACCCTGACCGAACAGATCTCAATCCAGGAAATCCCGGGTGCATCTGAAACCAATACCATAACCTTCCGGTCGGCAAGCGGCGACAGCACAGATGTATTAATAAGATTCACACCGGCAGGTGGCCCAAAATA
>CAZRHW010000243.1:0-1806 GCA_964599785.1 uncultured Bacteroides sp.
CAGTAGATAAAATAAGGATAAAAACAAACTGTATATGAATAAAATGAGTCTTTTCATAAATACGCTGAACATTTATTTTCCGATATCAGGGTTAAACTCATTTCTTTGCATTCACAAATCATTAAATGCATCAGGAATAGTGGTTTTTCAGAATGCAAAGATAATCTTTTCAGTTCAACAGGATTAACAGGATTATAACAAATTTCATACCGATAAGGTTAACTCGTCAAATAATTCAATTATCCAATATTGAGTCAATTACTTTTCGGAGTGGACTCATCATTACATTATTTAAGTATTCCATGAAAGAATCATAAGGATGATATTCAATGGTGCCTATCCTCAATTGGTAAAGAGACATAATTATAGTAATTTTAAATGCATTGTGCATTTAGGCCAATGTAATGGTATTTAAATATATGTAAAGCAATCCGATGGTAACGGGGGGCAGCTCAACAAAAAAAATCAATAATTCTGTTACTTAATTATTACAATCAGACAACAATAAACAAAAATAAACATGGTTGATTTCAACAAAGCCCGGGAAATTATTAATCATGAAATTTCGACAATTGAAATTAACCGTGAACCGATTGAATTATATGAGCCGGTAAAATATATCTTATCAATAGGCGGGAAAAGGATCAGGCCTGCCCTGGTCCTTATGTCATGCAGTATGTTCTCGGGTCAGATTACACATGCGATCAGGCCGGCTCTTGCGATAGAGCTGTTTCATAATTTTACTCTTCTGCATGATGATATCATGGATAATTCGGTATTAAGGCGCAATCAACCAACTGTGCACGAAAAATGGAACAGAAATGTTGCCATCCTTTCAGGAGATGTTATGGCGATCTTATCATATAAATTTCTTGCCGGTTGTCCATCGGGGATGTTACCGGCCGTGCTTGAGCTGTTTACCGAAACAGCACTTCAGGTATGCGAAGGGCAACAATATGATCTGGATTTTGAGGCACGGACTGATATCAGGGTCGATGATTACCTGAAAATGATTGAATTGAAAACTTCCGTGCTGATGGCATGCAGCCTGAAGCTGGGAGCCATACTGGGAGGTGCATCCATTGCAGATGCAGATCTTTTGTATGAATTTGGAAAGAATTTCGGGATAGCTTTTCAGTTAAAGGATGATATACTGGATGTGTATGGAAAGACTGCTAAATTCGGTAAAAAAATTGGCACGGACATCCTGGCCAATAAAAAGACATATCTCTTTCTGAAAGCTTTTGAGATAGCCGATAAAGCGACAAAAAACCGGCTCATTGAAATAACAACCTCCACAAATGATCTTGATCCGGGAGAGAAAATAATGGAAGTAAAAAGTATTTTTAATCAACTTGAAATTAAAAAAATCACGGAGGGAAAATCAAGAGATTATTATGAGTATGCTCTCAAAATGCTTGATATGGTTTCCGTGGGCAATGAAAGCAAGACGATACTTAAAGAATTTGTCGCACGACTGATAGAACGTGAACAATGATCAAAAATCCTCCTGGGTTGGTTGAATATATCGCTGGTAGTACAATGTAAAAAACTCTTCTGCCTGTTCCTTCAGCTCAGTTTCTTCTGCTGTGCGGGTGATTCGTATATAATCCTGTGCAAGCTGAAGGGAAAGCCTTGTTTCATAATCAACACTTTGCCTGAGTTCCGGTGAGAGGGAAAAATAATAAACAAGATCTTCGTTAATGATGGCCAGATGTTCTTTCACAATTTCGTTTGCTTTATCATGTTGATCACATTTATAGTATGCTTCAGCTATTGAAGGGACAAACAGATCATAAGGGACTT
>CAZRHW010000243.1:1906-5088 GCA_964599785.1 uncultured Bacteroides sp.
TCACATTTATAGTATGCTTCAGCTATTGAAGGGACAAACAGATCATAAGGGACTTGGTTATTCGGCATGAGATACATGCACCTGTCGAGGACCGCTATAGCTGAATCTTTTTTATGCTCCTGCAGCAATGCCTCGGCAAGACGGGTAAAATTATTTCTGAGCTTGATAACAGCAAGGGTGCGGATATTATAATAGTCGAGATAAACATCCGGTTCTTCCATACGTCCGTAACGGAATTTATTCATCAGATTATCATATAAAATATCTGTATCGATCCGGCCATATGTAAGAAAACTTCTGCCCGGGGTTTTGATTGGTACAAGACGGTATGCATAGCCTTCATTCTGAAAATAATCCTCCAGGTTGAGGGCTCCCTCATTGCCACCGCTCACGAAATAAACCGGTCTTTCCCAATTGCTGGTAGCCAGGATATCCAGCTCCATCATCTCATTCTTGAGCATCGTATTTTTTCCTATCCTGAAATCAATATTCTTTACCATCAGGCGAGCATTCTCAGGTTTAACGGTCCCGTTATGAATTACTTTTGCAGAATCAACCGTTAATCTGAAATTCTTTGTTGGAATATAGTCAAGATGTAAGTTAGGCTGAGGTGTGAATTTTGTCCTGGGATCCTCATTGCTGATAAATTCAATAACCTGTTTAAGATCCACTGCATTTTTTATACGCTCAATAAGATATATAGCATTGTTTGTTCCATCCTTATATTTATCATTGGACAATGTTATGGGGACAGGATCAGAATTATATGCTTTGGCTTTCATTTGGTCGATATACCATTCTGTATTAAATAACATCAGGTTAATAACCCTGACATCTGTACGGATACCTTCCACTTCCTGGGCATACCATAAGGGAAAAGTATCGTTATCGCCATTTGTGAACAGGACAGCATTTGGTGCGCAGGTATTCAGGTAGTTGTAGGCAAGATCCCGGGCGGTAAAACGTCCGGAACGGTCATGATCATCCCAATTTTCCCGGGCCATGATAACAGGAACGCACATAAAAGTGACAAGTATTGAAATGATGACACTCGGGATACCCGGGATCTTTTTCTTCAGGAAATCATATATTGAAAGCACTCCCAACCCAATCCATATGGCGAAAGCATAGAAAGACCCGACATAGGAATAATCCCGTTCTCTCGGTTCCTGTGGTTTCTGGTTCAAATAAACTACAATGGCAATACCAGTAAGAATGAAAAGAAGCAATACGACGAAAAAATCTTTTTTATGTTTGCTGGAATGGTAAAAAAAGCCTAATAATCCGAGCAAAAATGGCAGCAAATAATAGGTGTTCCTCGCTTTGTGTTCCTTCAGCGAGGCAGGCAGTTTATCCTGTGGGCCTAACCGTGCCTCGTCGATGAATTTAATACCACTGATCCAGTTTCCGTGAAGTATGCCGCCGTATCCCTGGATATCGTTCTGACGTCCGGCAAAATTCCACATGAAATACCTGAAATACATATGCCCTAGCTGATATTTAAAGAAAAATGCCAGGTTATTGCCAAAGGAAGGTTTAATAAGGGTTTCGGTATTCCCATCCCTGGTATTGACCCGTACTTGTTGCCCTTTGATATTAACCCAGGTTTCATAGTCCTCTTTATGACCGGGATCATTGCTATACATCCTGGGGAAAATAGTCAGCATCCTGTTGTCATAAACGTATTCTGTTTTATGATCGATGATCTTATATCTGCCATCAACTTTCCGATATGTTGGTCCTTTTTCTTTTGTTCCTGTGATTGGTGCATTGTAATATGGACCTTTTAACAGCGGCCTGTTGCCGTATTGTTCCCTGTTCAGATAAGATAATAACTCAAAAATAGTTTCCGGATTATTCATATCCATAGGGGGGTTTGCAGATGACCGGATAACAATCAGGGCAAAGGAAGAATAACCAATAATGATGACAGATAATGCCGTAAGGATTGTATTCAGTAATACCTTTTTATTTTTCCAGCTGTAATAAATACCATAAGCGATCAACCCGAAAACCAGGAGCAGGTAAAACATCACACCCGACATATAAGGCAGGCCAAAACCATTTACAAAAGCCAGTTCAAAATAAGAAGCTAACAGGGGAAATCCCTGGATGATGCCATACATCATGACTACCAGTAAAATTAAGGAAAGGATCAATGCATATATAATCCCCTTTGTGGAAACTTTATATTTCTTAAAGTAATATACAAGGACAATGGCAGGTATTGCCAGAAGGTTAAGCAGGTGAACACCTATTGACAGTCCCATTAAATAACCAATAAGAATGAGCCACCGGTTGGCGTTTTTCTCATTTGCTACATTTTCCCATTTCAATATTGCCCAGAATACAACGGCTGTGAAAAGAGAGGAAGTTGCGTAAACCTCGCCTTCAACGGCAGAGAACCAGAATGAATCGGAAAATGTATATGCCATAGCGCCAACGAATCCGCTGCCTAAAACTGCAATTAAATCAGATGTTGAGAGCTTATTATCTCTGACAAGTATTTTTCTGGCCAGGTGGGTGATAGTCCAGAAAAGGAACAATATCGTAAGTCCACTGGCTGTAGCCGATACTGAGTTGATCATTTTTGCAGCCTGTGAAGGATCACTTGCAAAAAGGCTGAAAAACCTGGCCAGCAACATGAAAAAAGGTGCCCCGGGAGGATGAGGAACTTCAAGTTTATAGGATGTCGCTATAAATTCACCACAATCCCACAGGCTGGAAGTTGGTTCCATGGTAAGAAGGTAAACTACAGTGGCGATTAAAAATGAAATCCAACCGAGAAGATTATTTAAAGATTTGAACTGCTTCATGCGATATAGTTTATGGAGCATGATTATTGAAATGGTTCATCTGCCCGCAAAAATTCTTGACGAATTTAGTGTTTTTCTCATTAGAACCGACTACTGATGAATCAAATTTGAATGTCCCGGTTAACCGGAACATTCAATCCACGAATGCTCTGGTTAAAATAGCTATATTTGAGACCATCAATCCATCGTTAATAACATTACAATTTTTGCAGTATTGTGAATCTTCATAAACTGATATGGAGGGAAAATCCGAAAACCGGAAAAGCTTTGAAAATAATTCCAGGCCTTTTGTTTTTATTTGCCGGACAGCTTTATTCGCAATTCTATTCACGTGGAGAAGATCCTTCAAACATTAAATGGAACCAG
>CAZRHW010000244.1:0-5056 GCA_964599785.1 uncultured Bacteroides sp.
AACCCTGTTACCATTGCGACCATTGTAACCATTGCAACCATTGCAACCCCGACAATTTAAACCCTACACCCTGCACCCTGTAACTATTGCGACCCAGCGACAATTGCGACCCTGTATCCCTTCCTCAGCCTTAGCCTTTTTTAACCACGGTTAGCCATCATTAAAATACCTCGGGGCGAAGTTAACCAGGAACAACTTCTTTGTAGCTCTTGTAAAGGCTGTGTAGAGCCACCTCAGGTACTCCGTATTCATCATTTCCTCATTGATATATCCCTGGTCTATAAAAACGGCTTCCCACTGTCCACCCTGGGCTTTATGGCATGTTACAGCATATGCAAATTTTACCTGGAGTGCATTGAAGAAAGGGTGATCCCGAACAGCCTGATATTGTTTTTGTTTCGATTTAATGTCAGGGAAATCTTCCAGAATGGATTGGTATAGATTTTTGCTTTCTTCCTGTCCCAGTGCTGCAGTCTCAATATCCAGGGTGTCGAGCATTATTTTGCACCTGATGTTCATATTTTGATAATCAGGAAATTGCAATGTGACATCTGCAAAACTGAATCCAAAAAGATCCTGGTACCCGTGGATACGGATGATTTCAGCAATATCGCCATTTGCTATGAAATCGGTTACCTGATTCTCCTCAAGCCAGTAATAATTATTTCTGACAACCATTAATAAATCACCCTGTGAGATCCCTTCTTCACGACCAAGAATCTGGCTCCTGATCCCCCGGTTATATTTGTTTGCCCTTTTGTTTGACCGTGTAATAACAATTGTACCATTATAGCCAAAGTTGTTATATGCCCGGTCAAGTTCTTCAAGCAGATCAGTTCCGGAAATAGAGATAACGTCATCAAATTCTTTTATCTTATAAACAGGAAAATGAGAAATCTTATTATCCATCAGATCCCGCAAACCGGTGGCGTTAAAAAGTATACCTGAGTCCAGCGATTGACGGATTACATCAGTCAGGTAACATTCACTGACTGCCAGTCCATGTTGTTCCAGGACACTGCCATCGAGGGCAGGGCTCATATCAAGACCTACCGGGGGCAGTTGAGCGGTATCACCAATCATTATCAACCTGCAGTTTTTATCATTATAAACATAATCCAGCAAATCATTCAGCAACCTGCCTGATCCAAATATATTCAGTTCCTGGGCCTGATTTGTAATCATTGAGGCTTCATCAACAATAAAAAAAGTCTGGCTGTGAAGGTTTCGTTCAAGAACAAATATTCCCATGCCTTCACGGGCAGTTTTTTGTATATATATCTTTTTATGAATTGTGAAAGCAGGTCTGCGGGAATATGCGGATAGTACCTTCGCAGCCCGGCCCGTGGGCGCGAGTAATATATAACGCAATTTACATTGATCAAGACTCTTAACCAGGGAGCTGACCAGAGTGGTTTTTCCAGTCCCGGCATAACCCTTAACCAGCAATACCTGTTTCTGTTCCTGACTGGTAATAAATGATGATAAACTGGATATCAGACGCCCCTGGCTTTCAGTCGGTTCATAATCAAAATTCTCTGTCAGTAGTTTAATCAGATAGCTTTTTAGCATCCTTGTACATATTTACCCGAAATTAGCTCTAAATTTAATTTTTTCTTTAAATTTGCAGCCATACCAGGAAAAACTTTCAAAAAATCTTCAGTATGAAAACAGCGATCCAGATAGTCCTTGCTGCAGCTATAATTGTTCTCGGATACCTTCTTATCGAAAGTATCATGAATCCCATACGCTTTGTAAGAGAGAGGGAGAGAAGGGAAAAAGTAACCATTCAAAAACTGAAAGATATACGTACAGCAGAAATTGCATTTAAATCTGAAAATGACAGGTTTACGGGCGATTTTGATTCATTGATCACTTTTCTTAAATCCGGATCTTTTTCTGTGGTAAAAGCCATCGGAAGTGCCCCCGATTCACTTATTGAAGCAAAAGGGAAAAAAGAAGCTGAAAGGATCGCCTTAAAAAATGGACTGATACAGAGGGATACAATACAAATCAGTGTCATCGACTCTTTATTTTATATCGGATACCCGGTTGATTCCCTGCGTTTTGTTCCCTTTACTGATGGATACGAATTTGAGCTTGGGGCCAGTGAAATACTAACCGGTTCAAAGGTCAGGGTGAGGGTATTCGAAGCAAAGGTACCATATGATATTCTGCTGGCAGGTCTGGATCCCCAGCTCATTATTAATTACAAGGAAGAAAGGGAAAAAATTACCGGATATCCCGGTCTGAAGGTCGGCTCCCTGGAAGAAGCAACAAATAATGCCGGCAACTGGGAATAATAACCTGATGCGATGCATGATATCAGGTTTATTGATGAAGCATTAGACATTCATAAAACCAATTCCTACCATTTATCCATTCAGGCAGGCCTGGATGGCTTTTCTTATGTTATCCTTGATCCCGTAAGATACAAATATATAGCACTTAAACACTTCTCTTTTGCAGAGGAAATACCGGAGGATAAATACCCTGATCATCTCCGGGAGTTGATCCTTAAAGATGAATTTTTATCAAAAGAGTATGAAAGTATATATTGTATCTGGGAAAATCCCAGAACTACACTGCTCCCCTCTCCTCTTTTTGAAAAGGAAAATCTGAAACAGTATTTTGTATTCAACCAGGTTCTTGGTGACCTGGATGAATTACATGCCAATCATCTTAAAAGTCCCGATGCCTACCTGATTTTTCCCATTCATCATGAGATTGCCAATGTCTTTATCAGACACTATCCACGGCTGAAATTTTATAACCAGGCAACCCCTTTTATTGATTTCTCACAAAAGCTTCAGGATGACGGATCAGATTCAGCACATTTAAATGTTCACAAGAATTTTTTCGATATTGTGATTATACGAGACCGTAATCTTATACTCCATAATACCTTTAAATTCAGAAATGAACAGGATCTTATATATTTCATTATGAATGTATACGATAAAGTTACCCTGGATCCCGGCACCTGCCCGGTATATTTATCAGGCATGGTTGAAAAAAAATCAGCGATGACCGGAATCATTAAAAAGTTCATCAGGAATGTGAACTTTCCAAAACCCGACGGCAGTTTTCAGTATTCCCACACATTCGACAGGATCCCTGAACATTTCTTCACCAGCCTTTACAACCTTTATCATTGCGTATAATAAGCGGTATATATAAAGGAAAGCAAATCCGTGTACCCCGTCATTTCAGGGCCCGCCCCACGACAGATTTCGCCAAAGAAGCAGTGTTTAATATTATTGCCAATCATTTTAAATTCAACGGTTTAAAGGTATTGGATCTTTTTTCAGGTACTGGCAGTATCGGGTATGAATTTGCTTCCCGTGGTGCAATTAAAATTGATATGGTTGAGATCAATCCGGGATACTCAGATTTTATTAAAAAAACAATCGGGCAAATAGGTTTTGATCAAATCCGGATCTACCATGATGATGCCTTCAGATTGATCCCCCGTCTGAAAGGAAAATATGATATCATATTTGCGGATCCACCTTATAACCTGGATCGCATACCGGAGATCCCGGGTTTAATATTTGATCACAATCTTCTCGAAAAGGATGGTTGGCTGATACTGGAACATGGTAAGGATCAGGATTTTGTAAATCACGCTCACTTTCAGGAATTAAGAAAGTACGGGAGTGTGTTTTTTTCGGTGTTTGCATAGTCCCCAATACACACGTCTGCAAGCAAAAAGGAAAAATCAACTCCTCGCCCAAGGGGTAATTTATAAAGTCTTAAAAGGCTTCTCGCAGATGTTCGCAGATTGATTCGCAGATTTCCGCAGAGTCCTAATTTCCAGTTTATTATTTCTGCGTAAATTAGCGCTAAAATCTGCGATAATCTGCGAGAAATAATAATAAATGAACTTTTTTAACAATGCTTTAATTTTTTGATTGGCCGAAGAAGTGTTTTTCCAGCATAGCGCAGAGTGCGTGGTAGACGGGCATATGGAGTTCCTGGATACGTGGTGTTTCATCGGCAGGCACGCAGATCGTCACATCACAATACTTTTTCATTTTCCCTCCTGTCCGGCCGGTCAGCCCAATAACCTTCATTTTCATTACTTTTGCCGTATAAACAGCATTCAGGATGTTTTGCGAATTGCCGGAGGTACTGATGGCCAGAAGAATATCGCCGGATTTACCATAGCCGATAACCTGTTGTGCAAAAATCAGATCTGCTGAGTCATCGTTTCCAATGGCTGTTGTCAATGAAGTCTGGGAAACAAGGGAAATAGCCGAAAGGGCTGATTGAAGATTTTCAGCCAGATATTTCCCTTCCTCCCCGAAGTCAAGCATAAAATCATGTTTAAGATTCTGAGGCAGTGGTCTTTTCAGGTTAAAAGACTTCATCAGTTCACCGACCACATGCTCCGCATCCGCTGCAGAGCCACCATTTCCGCAGGTAAGGATAAGACCTTTATTTTCGAGGGCGGATTTGAGTAATCCAAAGGCACTATTAATATCCTTCTTACAAACCCCGAGAACAGGATAGTTTTTGATCAGGTTATCAAGCATAGAATAAAATTGTTAATCACTCACCCGGTGACCTGAAGTAACCGAGTGAGTTGAATTTTCAGGATAATGGACGAAGATACTGAAAAATTATGTGTAGAACATCCACGTAAAAGGTTTGTCGTTTTTAAGTTATTTCGTAATTTTATATGCAATGATCTGGCTTTTTTTTAGTTACTGTATCTTGCAGGCCGCCATAGGTCAACGCTGCAAACAAACGTTAACATAAAAGTTTGTTTTTACGACATAATACTAAGTCCTGTTATAATTAACTCATATTCTACAAAAGTATTTTCGTATCGAAATCTGAATCGGGCATCTGTTAAATAATTAACTATCAACTCTTTAAAGGAAAAATTATGAAGAGTTTACGTATTATTTCCATTCTGGTAATAATGATAGTTTTCTTTTCAAATTGTACTACCCCAAAACATCTGGCTGTGCCTAACAGGCCTTTCTCAACTGCAAGTAAAATTCGTAATGTAAATATTAGTGAATTCAGGATTGATCCATTAACTAAA
>CAZRHW010000245.1:0-5031 GCA_964599785.1 uncultured Bacteroides sp.
CACTAGTCTTTCAATGATGCTGCAAAAGTCTGCGACAGGCTGAATCCTGCCTCATCAATCTTAAATGTATAACTATCAATTCTTGATGAAAAATAATTGTACATCAAAATAGCTATGACTGAACCGGAAATACCAAAAGCAGTATTAATAAGAGCTTCAGAGATACCTGTTGACAGTGCCAGCGCATCAGGAGCACCGGCTTGTGCCAGGGCAGCAAATGCACGGATCATCCCCAGTACCGTCCCCAACAGGCCGATAAGTACTGAAACGGGGGCCAGGGTTGAGAAAATAACCATATTCCTCGAGAGCATCGGCATTTCAAGTGCACTTGCTTCTTCAAGTGATTGCTGAATTGAAAGTATTTTCTGGTCTTTTTCCAGTTCCTTATCTTTCTGCAAATCCCGGTAGCGTTTGAGACCTGCCCTCATGACATTCGCAAGTGAACCTCTCTGTTTGTCACAGGCAACCATAGCATCTTCAATTTTATCTTCTGCCAGAAGATTCTGAAGCTTGAAAACAAAAGAATTCAATCTTCCTTTACCTTTGGCTCTTGCCAAAGTAATAATTCGCTCGAGGGTGAAAATGATAAGTGTGATCACACCGGTCATAAGCAGCGGCACAATATAACCTCCTTTAAAGATAATGCCGAGATAATTACCCGGCATAGGATGACCCTTTGGATTACCCCCTTCAAAATTCACGGGATTCCCCATAATATTGATAAATAAATAAAGGGAAATTGCAAAAGCTATCAATATAGCACCGGATGCAAAAATTGATTGTAATACATTTTTAAATGCACTTCCTTTTTTTTCACTCATTTTTGTACTGTTTGTTAAGTTTTAGTTTTTTATGAAATGTAGACTAACAAATTTATAGTTTCGTTGCAATTATAGTAATTATTATTAAATTTTTGTGTTATCCGGCGTTATTTTCTATTGTCGTTCAAGTACAATGTTATAAATTCTGTCACTGGTAATTGGCACTTCTTTCATTTTATAACCTGCGGCAGAAATCAGTAAGGCTTCCGAACTCATTGGTATCTCAAATTTGAATTCACCCCTGGTATTTGTTAAAGTTTCTGCTGCAGTATCTTTTACACGAACAGATACCTCATTGACCGGTTGCCCGGATGCATCCCTGATAATACCCCTTATTTCATTGGGATTAATATGTGCAAGGGTATTCTTTTTCACAGAATTTACATAGTCGAGTGATGACCTGGCATTCTGGTTATCAGGATCAATTTCCAGGACCCTGTTGTAGTAAGAGATTGCCCTGTCAAAATAAGGGATCTTAGCATCCAGTTCATTTGCCAGCTCGCTCATCATGAACCACACATTAGCTTTTCCACTATAACCTCTGACCAAAAAGTCCTTGTTAGCAGGATCAATATTAATTATACGGTCATACCATGCATCGGCGGTGTTATAATTTCCCCTTTTAAGATAGTAATAGCCAAGATACCCGAATGCTTCCACCATTTCCCTGGCATTGGCGACAGTATCAGCCGAGGCCTTTCTGAGAAATGTTTCAAATTTCGGTTTTGCCAGCCCCTGCTTGGAGTCCGGGTCCAACTGCGCATATGTTCTGGCAATCATCAGGTAACTATGTATATGATCCGGGAATTTTTGCGTGACAAGGGTAAATATCGAATCTGCTTTTCTGTAATTCCTGCCAATATAATATGCACGTCCTATCTGCATATAATTATTAACATCATTTCTTCCGAGATCAAGCATCCTTTCCCAGGTAAAGGCAGCACTCTCGTATCTCTTGTATGTGTAATAGTTTGAGGCGATTTCGGACAACAGATTGATGTCATCCGGATCGTATTCAAGAGCTTTGTGATAAGCTTCAAATGCCCTGTTGATCTCCAGGTCTGCTGCAGCAACCTGCATGGAAAGAGCTTCTTTCCTGAGATTAAGGGTATCTATCTGTGTTCTGAATCTGGCCTGATTGTTACCCCTGGCATTTTGAAGATTCCTCTTTGCTCTTTCAAGATCACGGTTAACTCTTGCAGTATCCTGAAGCAATCTGGAATAATCCGCATTTCTTTTCAATAATATCTTTGCCATATAAGTAAAGTCTTTCTTGATGAAATTGTCTGATGAAAGAGTCTGGAAAAGTGCTTCCATGTATGCCAGTGCTTTGTCAAGATCGGAATCTTCTTTTTCATAACAGGAATAAGCTGCAATACGGTTCATGTAAGATCTCGAATGATCAACTGCAAATATCTCTTCAACGGTTTTTATGACTTCCTCATATTCTTTTGCATAGAATAATGCATTTACATACCGGATCTTTGCCGGGATATTCCCTTTTGTAAGTTCGAGGTATTTCCTGAAATATTCCTTCGATTGATCATATCTGCCGGCAAGGGAATACAACTGCCCCAGTTCCCTGTAGGCAGGCGCATAATTGGCATCGAGCCCGATAGCTGCCTCATAATAAGGTATGGCCGCCATCAGACTGCGTCCCCTGACATAAATACTTCCAATCTTCATGTTGGCTGTTGGCGAAGAAGGATCATAATCCTGTGCCAGTTTATAATTTTTAATAGCATTTGACCCATCTTTTACCAGAATGTAGATATCACCTGCTATGATATAAATATCCGGATTTGCTTTATCAATTAAAACGGCTTCCCTCAGACAAGGCAGTGCAAGCGAAGTATCAACGTTCTCTCCCCGGATATAAGATTCGGCTATTTTGGCCAGTGCATATGCATAATCCCGGGGATTAGGAATCTTTTTTATTTTCTTATACGGGGGGAGAAGACTTTTTGCCTTTGCCCTTAATTGGTCAGCTTTACCATCATCCCCAAGATAGAAGGCTACTTTGGCTAAACCGATATAATTGAGTGGATTCGCAGAGTCTGCCACGACTCCCTTGTTGTATACTTCTTTAGCCTGGTTTACTGCCACAATCATCGAGTTAGATATGGAATCGGCAAAATAGTTCAGTAATATATTCTCTCCGTAGAAAAAGTATGCCTTACTGTTATTTAGCTCCTTCCGGATTAACTGGCGGAAAATTGAATCTGCTATATCAAACTGTTCGCTTTTTGTATACTTGATTGCTGTTTCCAGATCCTGTGCATGAATATCTTTGGATGATAACATACTTATCAGACCTGTTAATAAAAACAACAAAATTAATTTTGTGCTATTTCTGATCATGGTAATTATTAATAATTAAAACATTATTGATTCTTAACCTGAATTAACCTGATTGGCATCGTTGCAGGGACAAGGCCGGATTTTAATATTATTCTCTGGCCTTTTTCTCCGGCAATCCATGAGATAAATCCTGAACCCAAACCTGTGAATGTTTCACGCGATACGATATATACTTCTCTGGTAAACGGATAGGACTTATCATATATTGAGCCCTGGTAAGGAAGATAATAGGTGCCCTGTTCCAGATAAGGATTTGATACTGCAACAACTTTGATCTTACTTATAAAACTCATGCTTAACGAATCATCTTTATCACTGATCCAGTTAACACTGATGATACCTAATCCATTTTTATTCCTTGAAATATAATCAATAACTTCTTCATTATTGTTAACAGCGTAAAAATTATCCGGAAGATCCCCTGTAATACCAAATTTTTCTTTGAAATATCTGACATTCCCAGACTTTGTATTGTCAAAAATCACTGCTATTTTATCGCGTTCTGATTCAGGATTTATCACTTTCCAACTGTTTATTTTTCCGTGAAAAATTTCCTCAACTGTCTCATATTTCATCAGCGAATCCATATTCTCCCTGTTCACAATTATGGCAAGAGCATCGTAGGCAAAGGTAACTGTTCGCACAATGATCTGCTGTTCAAGTAAATACGTTGTCTGGTCTTTCGTTGGTTTCTGACTGGTAACGATAACTTTAACCGAATCATTTATGAAATCCGAAACAACATCGTATTCCGGTTTATATCCCGGAGTAATCTCTGCATAAGGATATATGGTGGTGAAGGTAAATATTTCAGTATCCAGAAGCAGTTTATATGACTCATCCACGCTCATCCTGATTTTACCCCTGGTTGGCGTTTCATTCAAAGTTTGCCTGTCACCTGTACAGGATACAATAAATACAATGAATCCGGTGATGACCAGGATTTGCCCCAACAATAAACTCTTAAAATATTGATCCTTTCCTGTCTTCATTTGAACGATTCAGCAAAATACAATCATTGTGATTTTAATATCTTATTCACAACCTGTTATATTCATTCAACAATTATACTTCAAATAACATTCCAAAAGTACTGTAATAACCTATTATTAACCTGTTGCGCTATTAAAGACAATGATATTGATAATTAAATTTAAGTTAAACTGCGCCGGCGGCGCGGTTTAGCTTAAAAATTTCATATTTAACAACTTACTTTATTCAATAGCACAACGCATTATTATTAATTAACCTGCAGTTAGATCAACCGGTTTTATCATGTTCCGAAAAAAAAACTTCACGAATTTTCTCATATGTTCTGAATGCCCTTGCCAGTCCAATCAGTAAAAATGCTGAACCAAAGATAATTCTTAAAAATTTATCAATATTACTGAATAATGGAGATATAATAAAAAATAAACCAAAACCCAGGTAGAAGAACACCATTAAACCGCCGAAAATGACTGAAATCCGTTGATATAAATCCTTTCCATTCACAAATACTGGATGTTTTCAGGTAATCGGCAAAAGTAATAAAAAAAAATCATTTGAAGACTTAGCCGGAATGTCAAAAAAATGATTCTGCAATTCAACAATTCTTCCAGGAAGAAAGATAACTCCGGTTGGAGAAGTGATAATACTGGCTCCGGTTAATAACCGGGTTTACATGGTTCTTCCTTTGCTATTGGTGGGGGTGTGTCCCAACCTCTTTTTCACTCAATAGCTTTTGGGATTTTATTAAATGGCGTCCCTCACTTCACCCCATCCCCTAAGGGGGTGTTTAAAAAGTCAATAAAAGCTTCTCGCAGATATGCGCTGATTATTCCGCAGATTACGCAGATGTCTCTGAACC
>CAZRHW010000246.1:0-5007 GCA_964599785.1 uncultured Bacteroides sp.
TATATTAAAATCAATAAAAAACCAATGGATCTTGATTTTAAGAAAAATCTGGAAACCAAGATCGGGCTGTGTGAAAAAGCCGAAGAACTTCTTTTGGAACCATCCGTTATCAGTGCGTTTAATAAACTTCAGAAATACCATGATCAGTGGCGTGAGATCGGTCCTGTACCCGGCGAAATGAGGACAGAGATCTGGGAAAGATTCCGTGAAGCAACATCCAAGATTAATAGAAAACATCAGCAGCATTTTGAAGACCTGAAAAAAGAGCAGAAAAAAAATCTTGATCAAAAGCGATTATTATGTGAAAAAGCTGAGGAAATCTCCAATCTTGTCCTTTCAAACATCAGGGAATGGGAAGAAAAATCAAAGGAACTGATAGATATTCAGAAGGTCTGGAGATCCATCGGATTTGCTCCTAAAAAGGATAATAATAAAATATATAAGCGTTTTCGCTCTGCCTGCGATCATTTCTTTAACAGGAAACGAGAATTTTATGCTCAGAACAAAGAAATGTATCAAAATAATCTTCAGTTTAAAACTGATCTTTGTATTCAGGCTGAAACTTTAAAGGAAAGTACAGAGTGGAAAAAAACAACTGAAGATCTGATCAATCTGCAGGAGCGATGGAAAGAGATAGGCCCGGTACCACGCAAATATTCCGACCAGATCTGGAAAAGATTCCGTGCAGCCTGTGATCATTTCTTTGAAAGAAAGAGTGCTTATTATAGTTCAATAGATAAAACATTTGAAGCTAATCTTTCAAAAAAAGAAAATCTTATCAAAGAAATTGAGGATTGTAAACTGACAAATGATTTGGTAGAAAACTTTAAAATACTGAATGATTTTCAGCGACGATGGACAGATATAGGGTTTGTACCATTGAAAGAAAAAGATGCTATACAGGAACGATACCGTATATCGCTGAACCGTCATTATGATAATCTTATGATTGATGATCATAAAAAGAATATTCTTAAATTCCGGAATCGCATCAATAATATTCTTCAGAAGCCAAAGTCCGACTTAAAACTCAGACAGGAAAGGGATAAATTTATTGCTCGCCTGCAACAACTTAAAAATGATATTGTACTATGGGAAAATAATATTGGCTTTTTTGCAAAGTCTAAAAATGCCCAGACTATGATTGACGAAGTGAACAACAAAATAGATAACGCCCGGGATACAATTAAACTCCTTGAAGACAAAATTGAGTTGATCGATAACCTGGAAATCGAACAGGGTTAGGATTTATACTGATTAAAATTATTAACTTTGGCAACTTATTAAAGCAGGTTTCCAATTGTCATCAAGCAAGTACATTTTTATAACAGGCGGTGTAACCTCTTCACTTGGGAAAGGAATCATTTCAGCTTCACTGGCAAAACTTCTTCAGGAAAGGGGATTATCAGTTACTATTCAAAAGTTAGATCCTTATATCAATGTTGATCCCGGAACATTGAATCCATATGAACATGGTGAGTGTTATGTCACAGAAGATGGAGCTGAAACAGACCTTGATCTCGGACATTATGAGAGGTTCCTGGGTATTCCTACCTCGCAGGCTAATAATGTGACAACGGAAGAATCTACCAGTCGGTAATCAATAAGGAAAGACGTGGTGATTATCTTGGTAAAACAGTTCAGGTTATACCTCATATTACGGATGAAATAAAGAGAAGGATCAAGCTGTTAGGGACCAGGCATAAATTTGATGTCGTGCTTACTGAGATTGGAGGTACTGTAGGTGATATTGAATCCCTTCCCTATATTGAAGCCGTCAGGCAGCTCAAATGGGAAATGGGTTCCGGTAATACGCTCGTGATCCATCTTACCCTGGTTCCATACCTTTCTGCAACCGGTGAATTAAAAACCAAGCCAACCCAACACTCTGTCAAAGTCCTGCTTGAAACAGGTATTCAGCCTGACATTCTCGTCCTTCGCACAGAAAAGACACTCACGCGTGATCTTCGTAAAAAAGTTGCCCTGTTCTGTAATGTTGAATATGATTCAGTTATTGAGTCGATTAATGCATCAACAATTTATGAAGTTCCGCTGCTGATGCAGAAGGAAAAACTGGATGCTATCGTCATACGAAAACTGGGTATTAAGAACAGCAGGAATCCGGATATGAAACCGTGGAAGGAATTTGTGAATAAATTAAAATATCCACGACAATCGGTTGATATCGCACTTGTCGGGAAGTATGTCGAACTGGCCGATGCTTATAAATCAATTATCGAATCTGTTAATCATGCCGGTGCGGTTCATAAAAGCAAAGTGAACATCCATTCCATTCATTCTGAAGATATTACGCCTCAAAATGTTGAAGAGATTCTGGACGGTATGAAAGGCGTTATCGTTGCGCCCGGATTTGGTGACAGGGGTATTGAGGGAAAGATCACAGCAGTGCAGTATGCAAGGAAACATGGTATACCATTTCTGGGTATATGTCTTGGAATGCAATGTGCTGTCATTGAATTTGCCCGGAATAAACTTGGATTATCCAGGGCCCATTCCACGGAAATGAATCCTATGACACCTGATCCTGTCATTGATCTGATGGAAGAACAGAAAGGTGTATCTGAAAAAGGAGGGACGATGCGATTGGGCGCATACGCCTGTCGTATTAAGGAAGGTACCCTTGTGCATAGAATTTACGGCAAAACATTAATCAAAGAACGACACCGTCACAGGTACGAGTTTAATAATGATTACCTGAAAGAGTTCGAAAAAAATGGAATGATTGCCTCAGGCATTAATCCGGATAATAAGCTTGTTGAGATCATTGAAATCCCGGAACACCCATGGTTTGTAGGTATACAGTTCCATCCTGAATACAGTAGTACGGTTATGAAACCGCATCCACTTTTCATAGGATTAATAAAAGCAGCTTTGCAACTGAAAGCAGATGAAAATAATAAGTCAAAATCAAAAAAAAAATTATAGTACATCTTTAAAATAGAACTGTTGAATCATTATATTAATTCGTACTTATTAAACTAATAAAATTCTTAACCGACAGGGTACACAAAGTACAAAACAAAGGACTCAAAGGTTCAATAATAGACTCCTTTGTGCTACTTTGTGGAATCCTTTGTGTTCCTTTGTGGTTAAATAACAAACGGGACTGAAGAGATAATGGATAGAAATACTTTAATTGGTATCTTATTAATCGCAGTTATCCTGATCGGCTATGCGTTAATTAATAAACCATCCAGAGAACGTCTTGAAGAAGCTCAAAGGATCAGGGATTCACTGGCCAATGTACAGCAAGTGGAAGCCGATTCCTTATCCCGGCCTGTAACCGGTGAACAGGAACAAGTACAGGAAGAAGAAACGGTTAAGGACAAGGTGGATGATTCGGAGCAAATACAGGTCAGCCTTGACGATTTTGGAGATTTTGCCGGTGCAGCAATGGGTGAAAAAGAAATGATAGTCCTGGAAAATGACCTGATCAGACTCACCCTATCAACAAAGGGTGGAAAGCCCTATTCTGTTCTACTGAAGAACTATCAAACCTGGGATTCCCTGCCTCTGATATTATTTAATGGTGATTCAACGGTTTTTGGATTGAATTTTTTTGCAAATAACCGCAGCATCAATACCAATGAACTTTATTTTACACCCTCCCGGGAGGAAAAATATATCATAATAAAGGATCAGCCCGAAACTATTTCCATGCGATTAAAAGCAGGTGACGATCGATATATAGAATATGTATATACACTTGCACCCGATGATTTTATGGTTGATTTTGACATGCGGTTCCATCACATGCAGGAAATAATTTCGGAAAGGATCAATTTCATCGATCTTAACTGGGAATTTTATGTGCCCGGTCATGAGCAGGGTAGAAGTAATGAATCAAATTATACGACCATCGTTTTCAGACATTACCAGGACGAGGTTGAGAGGTTTAGTCCAAAAAGCAAGAAAGATGTAATGGAAAAAGATATTACAACACGGGTACAATGGGTTGCTTTCAAACAACAATTTTTTTCTTCCGTGCTGATCGCTGATGATTACATGACCAATGCCTACCTGATCTCGACCAAACTTGATGAGACAAATAAATTCCTGAAAACATTTTCGGCCCAGTTAGGAATTCCTTATGAGTCGAAAGAGGAATATGATGTACCTATGGCCTTTTACTTTGGCCCGAATCATATCACGACATTAAGAAAATATGGGAATGATCTCGACGACCTGATTAATCTGGGGGGGCCTTTAAGCCGCTGGATAAACCGTTACCTGGTTATCCCGATATTTAATTTCCTTAACAGGTTTATAGGAAATTACGGCATTATTATTCTTGTCCTGACTATTATTATCAAGGTCATATTATTTCCACTTACATACAGGTCTTATAAATCGATGGCTAAGATGAGGGTACTGAAACCGGAAATTGATGCCATCAATGAGAAAATTCCGAAGGAAAAAGCTATGGAAAGGCAGCAGGCAACAATGGGCCTGTACAAAAAAGCAGGTGTCAGTCCCCTGGGTGGCTGCCTGCCGATGCTCCTGCAAATGCCGATACTGTATGCCATGTTCCGGTTTTTCCCGGCTTCAATTGAACTGAGACAGGAAAGATTCTTATGGGCGCATGACCTTTCGACCTACGATTCTATCCTGAATCTACCGTTTAATATACCGATGTACGGTGATCATGTCAGCCTTTTCACCCTCCTGATGACTGCTTCGACCATTCTAACCATGCGCATCAGTAATCAGGCCAGTGCATCTTCCTCTCAAATGCCGGGGATGAAAGGAATGATGTATATCATGCCGGTCATGTTTATGTTCATCCTGAACAATTTTTCCGCTGCCCTGACCTATTATTATTTCCTTGCCAATATCATCACATTTGCCCAGAACCAGATTTTCAAACAGTTTATTAATGAAGATGAACTGCGCAGCAAACTGCAGATGAACCAGAAGAAAACAAAGAAAAAATCCGGATTTCAGAAAAGACTTGAGGATATGGCGAAGAAAAGGGGGTATAGTCCG
>CAZRHW010000247.1:0-4999 GCA_964599785.1 uncultured Bacteroides sp.
GTCATAAAACACCTCAAAGGCTGTCAGGTTCATAACTGAAGGATCTGCTTCCACCTGGCCAAAATCCGGATTTACAGTAAAATCAAGGGTTATGTTGGTAGAAAGGCCGATTTTACCATCGATCCCAACACCATAATTAAATTTTCTGCCGGTCATGGCAAATGGATTTTCTCCTTCTTTTTCGAAAGTATTTATTTTCCCGACCAGATAAGGTAATAATTCAATTCTTCGCGATTTCTTAAGGCCTGTTATTCCGTATAACTCTCCAAATAAGGGTACCAATAACGGAGCATCCATCGGGATCAAATTAAAATGGTTAATTTCCCCCGAACGATAGATCGTACGAAACGCATGAAGTCCCCAGACCTGTTCATCTTTATCAGGATATCGTAACTGGCTTAATGGGATTTTCATTTCAGCAGTCCAGGCAGAATCTTCCAGAGCTGTTTTACCATCCCAGACAGCATCCCAGTTACGGTCGAATTTCCCTATATTCTGATGAACAAGATCCATTTTTCCACCAGCAGCTGTCAGGTCAAATTCAAAAGCCGTCCGGTGATCAAAATAACTGTCGAAAGCAATGCCTGCGACATCCCCCGAATAACGGTCACGGGGAGCCTTTCTTAACTCAATTTTTTCCGGTTCGGTATCATAACATCTGAATGCGATATATAAATATTTATCATCATAAAATATTTTAAAATTTGTCTCCTGGGATGGAGGTCTGCCCTCATAGGGTGATACCTGGATAAAACCGCCGGCCCATACTCCCTCCTGCCAGCATGAATCATCCAGGACACCGTTTATCCTGGGCGGTTTATTTGTGAGTCGTACCGTGGTATATGATTTCCGTTCAGCATTTTGAGCAGATATTATATTACCCGGTTGCTCCGTTACAAGGATAATCCGGGCCAGGCTAATAATGAATATAATGCTGATTTTTTTGCAGACAGGATAAATTATTTCTTCAATCAGGAATCCCATATAATTTGAAAACTTGCCTGCAATGAAAATGGGTATTGATATTGATAACATATGCAGTTTCTTCACACTCACTCATCCCGGATCAGGAATTGAAATCCGAAAATCGAAAGCCCTAACCATCAGGAACAACCAACGAGGAACCAAATGTGTCCGGTTGGCAACCGGACTTTTCAGTGTAACCCAACGTTGTTATAACTGCCGATTGGCAATCGGCATAACTCCCATTCAAACCCAAACCTACTACTCACACCCACCGGGAACCGGGAACTGAAAATCGAGAACCATCTGCCCATAACTCAAACTCACACTCCCCAGGAACCAGCCCCGACAATTCGGGATTAGTTCGACTAGTCATTTCGCATCGTAAACTCGCGAAATGTAAGTCTCACTGAAAAAACCGAAAACTGTTCCCCTTCCCCGCACACACACCAACCTGTAACTTGGAACCTGGAACCTGAAACTATATCCCCTGCTCCTCAAGCCATTTCCTCACCCTTTCATGCTCCGCCTGAAATTTTGCTTCTATTTCCCTTGCAATCTGCTGAAATTCCGGTTCATCCCTGATACTGTTGAATAATGGATCTGTCTTGATAAGTGTGACCGCCCATAAAGGCATCATTTGTCTTTGATTAAAAATCTTTAAGTTCTCATAGGCTTTATCCCTCTCTCCCCTGAATGCATATATAGCCGCAATATCATAATATGATAATAATAATTGTGAATGTGAGCGGCCAAATTTAATCAGACTATGACAGTGTTCCATCTGTTTATTTAAATAATATTCTGCTTCTTTCCTGTATCCATTTTGCCAGAATGCATATCCAATGCGGTGTTCAGAACCGGTCTCCCGAGACTCTTCAGGGAAAGTTTCTAATATTGCAATATATTTTTTAAAATATTTTAATGCTTTATCAAATTCTTCGACAGCCTTATCTGAAATGCCATTCGCCCGGTAATAATTCCCCCTGACAATATATGCATCAGCCACCTGGTTGTCATAGGAAAGGGCAATGTCACATAAAATAAGAACAGAATCCAGGAAATCTTCTGAAAAATATTCTTGATAATAATGTTTGTTCCAATATACCCAGGCCAATATCTCTGGTATATGTATCTCACTCCCCCACCAGTGCCTGGTATGTCAACACCTGGAATTTATCATGTATTTCACCATGGTGCATTGGATACATCTGGGTGAAGAAAAGTGCTATCATGTCCTCTTCAGGGTCCATCCAGTAACTTGTTGAGAAATATCCGCCCCAGCTATAATTACCGATTGAACTCAAAGTCCTGTGTTTGTTTCTTTCTGAAACGAGCCCAAATCCCAATCCAAAACCACCATCACCATAGAGATTACCGGCCTGGTTCATGGTCATCAGGTCAATGGTTTTTCTTCCCAGGATCTGGTGACCATTATACGAACCATCATTGATCATCATCTGCATGAACCTGGCATAGTCGAGGATGGTACATGAAATGCCTGCACCACCTGAGAAATAACTTTTACCTCCTGTGAAAGGATAATTGTACAGGAGTTCATCTGAGGGTTCATATCCGCCATTTGTATTGGCATATACTGGCACAAGCCTGTTAACCTTTTCATCCGGCAAATAGAAACAGGCATCTTCCATACCGAGAGGGCTAAAAAGTCTTTCGTTCAGAAAATCATTAAAAGTCATACCCGAGATAACCTCCACAAGGTAACCGAGCACGTCCGAATTGAGACCATAGGTAAATCTTTCCCCCGGATCATGTAATAAAGGAAGTTTTCCCAGGGCCGGGATAGCATCTTTCAGAACGGCATCTGTAACAACAAACCCGTCGGGTATACCAAATTTCTCGTATAAAGACCTGATCTCTGCGTGAATAAAAGGATAGCCTATCCCTGAAGTATGTGTAAGCAGGTGCCGGATGGTTATTTCACCCGATGCAGGCCTGGATGTATATGTCAGATCAGGATTAAGTTTTATCAGCACTCTGGGATTCCTGAATTCCGGGATATATTTTGAAACCGGATCATCCAGCAGAAAGTGCCCTTCCTCATAAAGCATCATCACCGCAACGCTGGCCAATGCCTTGGTCATGGATGCAATGCGGAAAATATCATCTTTCTGCATGGTATCCTGTGTTACCGGATCACGCATACCGAAGCTTTTATAGTAGACTATCTTCCCATGCCGGGCGATAAAGGCTACAGCTCCCGGGAAACAATCCCGGCTAATATAATCATTCACCACAGAATCGATACGGGCCAGGCGT
The DNA here is from genome assembly GCA_964599785.1 of uncultured Bacteroides sp. GTDB lineage: Bacteria > Bacteroidota > Bacteroidia > Bacteroidales > SM23-62 > LJUQ01. The sequence goes on from CAZRHW010000247.1 coordinate 3,244, forward strand.
TCTGATGAAAATCCAACCGATTCAGGGACTGCAGTTACAAGTTGTTGTTGGTGTTCTTCCTTTGTGGAATTGTTTGTACAGGAAGAAGTTACGGCAATCAAGAAAATCAGGATTACCAGGATTCTGAAGAATGCTTTTTTCATAATTTTGTTAAAATTTTGAGAATTATTAAAAATTCAATAAATAGTTCTAGCAGATTACCGCAAATTTATGGGCAGATTTTCGCAGATTCTCATTTTAAATTTAACTGATTCAGCGTAAATCTGCAGATTAATCTGCGTAAATCTGCAGATTAATCTGCGTATATCTGCGAGAAATATTAATTCCGGAAATAAATAATCGATTCTGAAAAAAATATTTTAATCTTCTTTATTTTTAGCTGGGAATTTCCTGTACTTTGCCGTGGCCAGCATGAACACCCCAATCACCAGCATCGTCAAGCCGGTCCAGAGGTTGATATTGATATTCAGTGACCGGGAATAAATTTCTGCATCCCCAAGTGTGGTCAACCCATAAATGGCCAATAAAATTCCCAGAATAGTAAACAATAAACCGATTGGAATTTTTATATCTAAACCCATAGTCTTATTTTTTTTACCACCAATAAATAGTAAATGCGATTGCAATGACACCAACGATAATGGCCAGTATTTCCGGACTCCGGTACCAGGGGACTCCTTCCTCCTTAATTCTTGGAGTAAGTGCATAAACAAGTCCCGTCAGCTGGTCGTTGGTTTTCAGCTGTTTGGTTGAAACAGATATAATAATTGTAACTAACAAACACGCGGTGAAGGCATATGTGGCGGTCCAGAAATTCTGGGCCATTTCGCTTGGATAATAATGGACCACACCAAGCCAGCCTCCCTTAATCAGCATGTGTGAACCTTCCGGTGCTGTTAAACCATGATGAATGGCAGCAGCCAGGGTTCCGGATACAAGCCCGTAAAAAGCACCATGTCCGGTTGCTCTTTTCCAGAACATACCAAGCACGAATGTAGCAAACAAAGGTGCGTTGATAAATGCAAAAACCAGTTGGAGAAAATCCATGATGTTGTTGAAAAATCTGGCTATATATGCAGTTCCTATGCTTACTATCACTCCAAAAATGGTTGTAAGCTGCCCGACCCTGAGATAGTGTTTATCCGACTTATCCGGATTAATGTAGCTCTGGTAAATGTCATAGGTCCATACAGTATTAAAAGCCGTCACATTTCCAGCCATCCCTGACATAAATGATGCCATCAGGGCAGTCAGTCCGAGGCCAAGCACTCCTGTGGGGAAATATTTCCCCAGTAACATAGGAATGGCTTTATCATAATCAAAGGAATCTCCTTTAATTGGCAGCTGGAAGCCGCTGTCAGGCATGTACGTCAGAGCAATGGCAATCATCCCCGGAATGATCACGAGGTATGGGATGAACATCTTTGGTATAGCACCAATAAGAGGTGTTCGCCGGGCAGCAGACATCGAATTGGCAGCCATGGCTCTCTGTACTACGAGAAAATTAATGCACCAGTATCCACAACCCAGTACAAGACCCAATCCCATGGCCACTCCAAACCATCCCACTCCCATGGGGTTTGAATCCGGACTACCCGTATTTCTCCAGGAATGCATATATGCACTTCCCTCGAATCCATTTGCAACAGCCGTAGTATTTAAAGTCTCCCTCAATCCGTCCCAGCCCCCGATATTGATGAGACCCAGGATCACTAAAGGTGCAAATCCGATTACGATCAGGAAAAATTGCAGAACT
>CAZRHW010000248.1:0-3398 GCA_964599785.1 uncultured Bacteroides sp.
GTTGCCGATCCGCAACAACTCCATTGACTCAAATCCGCTTGCTTCGAGCAGTCCCGATATCTCCTTCACCCTGTAGTGCCGATGGCCGAAAAACCAGGCCGGATCGATAATGTTGAGCGCGTGATGGGCCATCGTACTCAAGATCATGACGCCCCCGGCCTTCAGCATCCGGTTCAAATGCCCCAGGACGGTCGCCTCGGTCCCCTTTGGAAGATGCTCGATAACGTCTAAAAAGATGATCGTATCGAAGGCCTCCTGATACTGGGTTAAAAGCTCTTCGGGTGGGTCCGTCAATCTGCAAGAAATGAAATCGACGCCCGGGAAAGCCATGCGGGCGGCCCGGAGCGCGTCCTCGTTTTCATCCATGCCCGTCAATGCTATCGGGATCTGACGGCTGAAGATCTCGCTCGCCACGGGTCCTGTCCAGCATCCTGCATCCAGGACCTTACGGTTTTTAATAAAGTCAAGATAGCGGGTGACCACGAACTTATGCTGATAAGACGGTTCGATGACGTCATCGACCCCTGCTTTAAACTTGAGGCTCCCGTTATAGAAAAAAATTGTTTTGATCAAAGGGTGCATGGTGAACCGGCATAAACCTCGCTGTGTTTTTCCGCAGTCAAGAGGGGCGTGCGCCCCTTTGTCGCCTCGACGATATTTTTCTCGATCTGAGCCAGTCGTGCCGGGTCCTCCAGGCAAAACTGAAAGGCCTCCTGCCACAGATCGTTATCGACCAAATAGCCAGTTTTCAAATGCTCGATCTCTTCAAGCAGATGCCCGACCTTGGAAGCCAGTGCGCACTTTCTGTAGCTCAGGGCATGATAGAGCGGCCCGCTCGAGCCCATCGATATCTCGGCCGGGATAACCACAGCCACGGCGCGCCCATATAACGCGTCCAACTCTTCTTCCTTAACGAAACCTTTCATGATGACGCGGCCGTTAAGACGTTTATCGGCTGAAATAAAATCGACGATCTCCTGTCTGGCCCCCTCCTGCCCTTTGATAACGCCGCCGGCTAGGATAAGTTTAAAGGGGCACGCCGGGTTCTTTTTCAAAAATTCGCTGAAACCCCTCAAAACGTAAGGCAGCCCCTTCCTGCGCACGATATACCCGAAGTATAGGAAATTATCCTTCTTCTCGCAAGACACGCTCCCGCGGTCCGGGATGGCCGTCGGGATGACGCTGACCTTTTCGTCAGGGACTCCGTAATCCCGCGTTAGGCAAACCTTTGTCAGCTGCGTGTGGACGATAACCCCGTCACTGAATCGGCAGATCCATCCGTATAAAAATGAAAAGAACATTTTCGCGACCGCCGGTCTCGTTGCCCAAGAGTCCTTGTAGAAATATGCGCCGAACTTTCGGTCGACCATGGACCTGGGCACGACGCAGTGGATGGTGACGATGCGTTTTATCTTTTTCAGCTTTATCAACAACAACAGGAGTGGAAAGGCGGCGGCCGTCAGCGTCCCGCCGAACATGTTGATCTCATGCTGAAGATGTACCACATCGGGGGCGTCGATTTCCAGCTCACGCATGATCTCAAAGACGAATCTGCTCGATTTCGTCCAGACGTTCTTGATCGCGCCGCATCCCTGGATCCTTAAGTTCCCCTTGTCCTTGTCCGTGTAGACGATGAGCTCGAGACCGGGGAACCTGCTGAGGCCCCTCGCGAGATACTGTGCATAATGCCCGGAGGGCAATAGGGACGATACGAGGACGACCTTCATAAATCCCGCCTGGTGACGATGTCGATGCGAGGCAGGGGGAATATCATGCGAACGCCCTGTTCGAGCGCCTTTTTCTCCCGCTGCAGGAATTCTTTCTTGAAGTGCCACGGAAGCGCCAGATAGTAATCGGGGGACATCGCCCTCGATTCTTCCTCGCTGATGATGGGGATATTCGTCCCCAGCGTCTTTGCGCCGAATTTGTCGGGATTGCGCTCGGCCGCGAAGTCAATCAATCGGTTATCGATGCCACAAAACTGGAGGATCGTGTTCCCCTTGGTCGAAGCCCCGTATATATGGATCCGCTTGCCTCTGCCCTTCAAGCCGACCAACAGCTTCTTCAGCTGCTCCTTGTGCCGATTGATGCGTTTCTGGAAGTCCCGATACGGTCTTTCCGTGTTCAATGCCAGGGCCGCCTCCCGGCGCCGAATCGCCGAGATCTCCCGGAGTGCCTCCGCGCCAAAAAACCTATCGCAATTCCGGTGGCTGACGTAACAACGGATGCTGCCGCCGTTGATATCATTGAAGGAGGCCTTCACGACCTTAAGGCCGGCGGCGTTTAGGATGGTGTCTATGTCGGAAAATTTGTAATACTCCAGGTGCTCGTGGCATATCGTATCGTAGGAATCCAACTCGAGCATGCGGGGCATATACGACATCTCCAGGATCCATAAGCCATCCTTCGCGAGAAAACGCTTGATCTCTTTGGCGAAGGCCACCGGATCCTCCAGATCATAGAACATGGCGATGGACGTGATGATGTCGAATTGCTGATTCTTGACGGACGCCTGGAATCGTCGAGAGGGGAAAAAATCATGGATGATCTTTATTCCAGGCGCACAAAGACCACGGGAGATGTTCGACGGATCCACCCCTACCTTCAGGGTGCCCCGGGAATAAAATTTCAACAGCGTCCCGTCATTACAGCCGATATCCAGCACCTTCAGATCCTTTTTCGGGGCGATCATCCGACAAGCCGCGTCGACGACGCCGGCCAGATGTCCGGTCATCGTCTTATTGGTGCCGGATCTATACAAATACAGTTGATACAACAGGGCGGGCGGGACCGTATGGGTCATCTGCAGCAAACCGCAGGCGGGGCTCTTGCAATGCGATAAGGCCAGGGGGAACCGGGTCGTGGGCGGCGCCGGCTGGCCTGGCTTGATAAAAAGCCCCTGCAGATACTGTTTGCCGAGATCGATGACCTTGGTCAAGGAATGTGAGCCGCATACGCGGCAGCTTGTTCGAGCGGCGATCTTCATATGCGCACAGCTCCTTTCAGAGACGCGACGCGCACCAAATCCGCCTCGACCATCATCTCAACCAACTCTCGGAATTTCACGGTCGGCTTCCAGGCGAGCATCTTTTTGGCCTTGCCATAGTCGCCCTGCAAGAGATGGACTTCCGAAGGTCTGTAAAACGTCTTGTCAATGGCCACGTACTTCTTCCAATCTAGATCGACGTAACGGAACGCTAATTCCACGAATTCTTTTACGGAATGGGTCTCGTTGGTCGCGATGACATAGTCGTCGGGCTTGCTTTGTTGAAGCATAAGCCATATCGCCTTGACGTAATCGCCGGCAAAACCCCAGTCTCTCTTGGCAGATAAATTTCCCAGCAGCAGCTTGTCTTCCTGCCCGTGCTTGATCCTGGCGACGGTGTTGGTGATCTTCC
>CAZRHW010000248.1:3408-4998 GCA_964599785.1 uncultured Bacteroides sp.
CAGGCCATATGCTTCGCGGTAATTGCGGGTCAGATCGAAGCCGGCGACCTTGGAAATTCCATACGAAGATCGCGGGTGGAACGGCGTGTTTTCGTTCTGGGGGACCTCCTTCACCTTTCCGAACATCTCGCTCGAACCCGCAAAATAAAATTTGCAGCGTGGTGCGTTTTCTTTCAAAGCGGATAAGATGTAATGCGTCCCGTTGATGTTTGCGTTGATGGTCGAAAACTCATCTTCGAACGAATAACTCACGAAACTTTGCGCTGCCAAATGGTAACACTCGTCAAATCTGAACTTTGAAACGACACCGAAGATGCTGGCGTAGCTCTCCAGGGAGGCGCCGTGCAGGCGCAATCTTTTCAGTAAATGCCGTATCCTCCACAAGCGGTGCTCCGGGTCTTCCAGGGCGACGCGGCGCACGATCCCGTGCACCTCATACCCTTTGGACAATAAAAGCTCGGCCAGGTAAGAACCGTCCTGGCCCGTGATGCCTGTGATAAGAACTTTTTTCATGGTGGATCTCCTTCGTGTCGACCGTGAGCCGGTTTTTGTGCCGAGGCGATTAGGAAATGGCCATGTCTCGGATCGATCCAACAAAGCAGATCTGATATCATGCCCGCCAGCGGCAAATAACCCTTTGATGAGACATCGATATTTGTAAAACCTGTTTTTGCCAACACTTGTTTCAGGCAGATATACGACAAGACCCGCACGTGTCCGACCGTTCCGCTCACTCCCGTGCGTTGGTATTCATCTAAAAACGCTTCGTCCTTCGGTTCATCCGCGTGCCAGATAAACGGGTTCCCGATATGCCAACCGTTGATAAACGTCAGAGAAAAAGGCTGCCAACCGAACAGAAGGGCAAAGATATTGATCCACGACGCAAGGTTCTCGGTGAGGATGATGATCTGCCCGCCGGGTCTCAGGCACCTGAAACACTCCTCGAGATATAGTCTGGTGTTGTGCATATGCTCGATGTTCTGGCTTGATAAGATGAAATCAAAATAATCGTCCTTGTAGGGCCACGCGCCATTCAGATCAAACTTGGAGCACCGGATCCCCATTCGCGAACTTGACTCTCGATATGACTTGACGAATTCGACCCCGTGAATCTCCTGGGGATTAAGGATCTCCGCGAATTCCATGGTGACCTTCCCGTTTCCGCACCCGACGTCCAACATCCTGGATACGTTTCTTTTCAGAACAAGATCCTTCCCGAGCTTATTACATCTCTCTTGGCCATCGACAAAAACCTTAGGCGCGATGAATTTCAGAAATTTCCTTATCATGGGCGGCTGTCCATCAAGGGGTTCATGTCGACGGGTTTGCAAAATCAAAAATATGCCCTAAGACCTTTTTTACTCCGCAGGCAAAATAATTCAGATCGGAAACGCTTCGGACAGCGAAAATTTTCCGCAAGATGAACTCCGGGACAAAGGCCGTGCGGTAGATGCCCTGGACGAACCCTTTCAAGGCCGCATCATCTATCGGTGCCGCCATCACGGGCCTCTTCATGTCGTAGTCGTCCCAGTCCTGCGTCCGCAGCCAGCCGTTCCTGCGGCACTCCTCGAAGAGCCTTGAGCCCGGATA
>CAZRHW010000249.1:0-4996 GCA_964599785.1 uncultured Bacteroides sp.
GGTTAACTGGTACTATGATGATGAAGATATACTGGAAGCAGGGATTACTTTTCAGACGATGACCAAAATACCTTTCAAAATGATCGAAATAAATTAAATCTTTCTCTGACCAACTCATCCTAAATTATGGAAATATTAAATATTCAGGGAACATCTACAACCCCGACAATTATTACCGATGTAAACCAGGGTCTGGTTGAAATAAAAGGAAGATCCAATCCTGAAAATTCGATTGAGTTCTTCAGACCACTTGTAAACTGGACTGAAGAATATGTTAAAAATCCAGGAGAAAAAACTACGATAAATATTAACCTGGAACATTTCAATTCCAGTTCCTCAAAGTGTATCCTTGGTTTTTTAAAATTATTTGATCCTGTTCACAGAGCCAATAAGGAAATCCTTGTGAACTGGTACTACGAGGATGATGATGACGAAATGCTTGAAGCAGGGGAAACCTATCAGGTATTGACCGGCCTGCCTTTTAATATGATTCCTTATTGATATTAACCATTTATCCTCTGACCCTTATTTCCCGTCTCCGTTCAATAATCAACATCCATTAATAAACCAACTAATGATTGTATCTGCCTATTCATAATACGCTCCATGTAATAAAGTTATTAAATTTGAGGAATAATTAAAGCCCTCTTTTATTCTGCTTATAATTTTACAATTTATTATCATTAATAAGCCATGTTATGCTGTCAATTAATTATAAGAAAGATTTCCTGATTCTATCAGGGATCATAATCCGTCAGTTTTATGCAGTGGCTGATCTGCATTCTCAAACTGAAATTCTAAAATGGAAGGACGGCAAATCAATCAGGTTATCAAAAACATTAACTAAAACTTGAATCTATGAGACCAGGATTATTTTATATAGCTGCTTTTATTTTCTTTCCAATATCATCACAAGCCCAAACTCCCTCTGAATTTATTATTGTCGATCAATTCGGATACCTGCCGGACGCAAAAAAAATTGCGGTTTTAAAAGACCCTCAGACAGGATTTGATGCCGCGGAATCATATACACCCGGACAATATTTATCGGTAGTGAATGCGATGACCGGAGAAAAAGTATTCAGGGCAGACATAACCATCTGGGGAAATGGGACAACCGATGCTTCATCCGGTGATAAGGCCTGGCACTTCGATTTCACGGAAGTGACAACGCCCGGTACTTATTATATACTGGATGAAGCAAATGACTTGAGGTCTTACGAGTTTGTGATCTCACATAATGTTTATAATGAGATACTGAAACAGGCTATGCGTACCTTCTTTTACCAGCGTGCCGGTTTTAAAAAAGAAGCCGGATATGCTGGTGAGGGATGGGCCGATAATGCAAGCCATGTTGGAAACCTGCAGGATAAAAACTGCCGGTCATTTTTCGATAAAGACAATGCTGGATCGGAAGAAGACGTTAGCGGCGGATGGTACGATGCAGGTGATTACAATAAATACACCAACTGGACTGCCAGTTATGTTGTTGAAATGATGAAAGCTTACATTGAAAAACCGGACGCCTGGGCCGATGATTATAATATTCCGGAATCTGGCAATGGCATACCGGATATTCTTGATGAAGCAAAATGGGGCATCGATCATCTCCTGCGGTTACAGTTGGAGGATGGCAGTGTTTTATGCATCGTAAGTGAATCACATGCAAGCCCGCCCTCTGCTGCTACAGGTCCGAGTTATTATGGCCCTGCCAGCACCTCTGCAACCTTAAATACAGCAGCAGCTTTTACTATTTGCTCAAAGGTCTACCGGTCTTTGGATATGAATGATTTTGCAGATACGCTTCTAGCCAGAGCTATAAAAGCCTGGGATTGGGCTGAAGAAAATCCCGAAGTGATTTTCAATAATAATGATGACAATTTCGGTTCAGTTGGTCTGGGTGCCGGAAATCAGGAAGTGGATGACTATAGAAGGGGCATGATAAAGCTTGTAGCAGCCTGTTACCTGTTCGAGGCAACCGGAGAACAGAAATACCGTGATTACTTTGATAACCATTACACTGATTGTCATTTGATAGTATGGACTTTTGCCTATCCTTTTGAACCGGTATACCAGGAAATATTATTGTACTATACAACGCTGGAAGAAGGTACCACATCTGTTCAGGATCATATCAGAAGTGTCTATAAAAATGCAGTTGTCAACGGGAGTGATAACCTGGTTGCATATATCAATATGAAAGATCCGTACATTGCTTATATAAAGGATTACACATGGGGCAGTAATTCAACAAAAGCGTCACAGGGCAATATGTTTTACGATTTAATTACTTATCAGATCGATGAAGATTCTGAAAATACCGCCAGAGACGCCGCCCTGTCATTTGTGAATTACCTGCATGGCGTCAATCCACTGAATTTCGTTTACCTGTCGAACATGTATAACTTCGGCGCTGAGAATGGCGTGAATGAATTTTACCATTCATGGTTTTCCAACAACAGCCCATTGTGGGACAGGGTTGGAAAATCAACCTACGGCCCTCCTCCCGGATACCTTACCGGCGGACCAAATCCAGGCTATGACTGGGACGGATGCTGCCCCGGTAACTGCGGATCATCTTCAAATAACAGCATCTGTACCTCCGAATCAATTGCTCCCCCCAAAAACCAGCCCTCCCAGAAATCCTATAAGGACTTTAATACAAGCTGGCCCTTAAACTCATGGTCAGTAACCGAAAACAGTTGCGGCTACCAGGTTAACTACATCAGGCTTTTATCAAAATTTGTTACAGCAGGATGTGATTGTAACGGTGATATAAACGGAACAGCTTATTTCGATTCCTGCGGTGTTTGTGCAGGAGGCAATACAGGAATCACCCCGGCCACCGATAAGAATGAATGTTCATCTGCCACGGGAAATCCTGATGCCGGTGCGATGTATGTTGAGGAAACCGTGAGTATTAACATCTCTGATACAACCAGTAAAGGAATAATGCAACAAGGAGGAATATTTAACATTTATCCAAATCCGAACGGAGGTCTGCTGAACATTTCCTGCCATGACCAATGCCCATTTCACATTTTTATTATCGATATCAGTGGAAGGGTGGTGATTGAGGGCAACTATTCCGTTACAACAACAATTGATATCGGTCATCTGATCCCGGGCTATTATGAAACGGTGATTAAAATGAAGGAAAATGTTTTCAGGCAGAAAATGATCAAACTATAAATTGGTATATTTGTATATTGGTATATTTGTATATTGGTATATTTGTATATTGTTCAATGAAACTGTTCATTCAGTTCGCTTTGCTCCTGAATGAACTTAGTCGAACTAATCCCGGGTAGCGAAGTGGATCGGGAGTATATTGGTGCATTTGGGTTGAGTGTGTGAGAACTAAATTTAAGATTTAAACAAGTCATCCCGATGAACGAAGTGAGGAGGGAACTCATAATCGATTACGATAAACAAAAAATTGTAGCACTCTTAAACAAGATTATCGCAGATTAGACGAGATTCCTCAGTCGCCTGCCTGGGCAGGCAAGCTCTCTCCTAAAAGCTATTCATAATACATAAGTGCTATTTAAATTGATACTCTTCTAAAGAGATCATGTTTTTAATGAGTCGTAAAATCTTGATATAAGGTTTGCAATATCAATGATTAATGGGAAATATTTATTTCTTAATATACAATCACAGGTATTTACTAAAAATCTACGAGTGATCACTCCACTGGTTCCCCCTCTCTGCCTTTGTAGATAGGGGGTTTGGGGGAGAGTCACGCAAAAACTATGAATAAAAAAATACCTTAGTATTTGGAAAGGATATTGAAGTATTCACAATAACCCGGTTGTCAACCGGGCTAATCAGGAAAGGCAGGACGTGGTGGGGATATTATTGAATGATTCAACAGATTCTACTCCTGTTTCATCACCTTCCTGAAGAACGCTCCCTGTCTCGATGGTGTATAATCCCAATCAGTAAACATCACGGGTGCCCAGTCCGGATCGAAGCACCAAACCACCCATGAAATACCTTTTTTAGCAGTATATTCCACAATGGTTTTACCGTATTCTTCATCCCCATAGACAGGGATATGTACACCTTTTTCTTCGGGAAGAGCAAAACCAAATTCTGTAAGAATAACCGGGTATGTGTCTGCAACAAATCCCCAATCCTCTTCCCATTGCGGTACCCAGGGTTTCTCGCGTTTCTGTGGATAAGGATGGCTTACATAGGCAATCCCGGGGAGATTAATCGGATCTTCTTTAACAGGAGTAAGATCGTAAGCCCAGTTGAAACCGGCAACAAGAATAATAGCTGCCGGATGGTTCTCCCTGATAATACCAATCATTTCCACATTCATCTCTTTCCATTGTTCCCAGCTCATCTCACCGAGACTGCCATTATATGTGGTAGGTTCGTTAAATAACTCATACATGGCAACAACCGGTTCATTGGCATATTTTTTTGACATTACCCGCCAGAATTCATAGGTTTCTTCTTTTGTTGTGTTGTAATTCTTACTCTGATATTTCTCAGTCCGGAGGTTCCCGATAGAGTGCCAGTCAATGATAATATAAAGACCCAGTTCCCGGGCCCATTGAACTCCCAGGTCAAGTAACTTTAGATATCCTTCAGCACCTCTATTCCTCCATGCTGCCGGATGCACAGGGAGTCTGACAATGTTGGCTCCCCAGTTTTTGGCTTCTTCGAAATGCTCTTTTGTCCATTTCCCTGCCCTGTCCAGTTTATCCGGATCGGAGAAATTCACACCATGAAAAATCATGGTTTCCCCTGATTCGTTTACAAAACGATTACCATCAACCTTTATCCACTGAAGCGAATGAGCAGTTTGGGCAAATGTGGGTAAAGAATTGAAAATCACTAAAAAACTAATAACGAATAGGGACATAATTATTGATTTCATTGAAGTCTGATTTTTAATTTGAAAACGTTGTGAAACAACTTTATTTTTACGAAAGTACACAAAGGGAAATGTCTCAAATGGTTAAATGGTTAAATGGTTAAA
>CAZRHW010000250.1:0-4673 GCA_964599785.1 uncultured Bacteroides sp.
ATATTTAGTTTCGTCAGATTATCATATAGCGAGGTGACGGTATGAAGAAAGAAGCATCGGAGGTCAAAAAGGCTATAGAGCGGGGGGAGGGAATCCTGCGGCTTCTACCCAACTGGGTCCCGCGTACCTTCTGCATCCCGGGAAAACGTCTCAGGCTCCATCCGGATGATTACTACGCCTTCGGCGCGCACCGCGGTGGAATAGACGAAAGGTGGTTCTCCTCGACGATCAATGCGGACAACGGTCCGCTTACGCTCGAAGACGAGGGATTGAGCTACATCGCGCTCGATGAGGGGGAGGAACCGGACAAGGTGCTGTTGAGGGACGCGATAGGTCTCGAGGGAGACAGCATACTAAGTGCTGAGGTGATGAAGAAGCACGGCGGCTGGGCCATGTTCGCCAAATTTTTCGACAACATGGAACCGCTTCCGCACCATCTGCATCAGGACGACGAGACCGCCGCGCGGGTCGGGGCGAAGGGGAAGCCCGAGGGGTACTACTTCCCGCGGCAGCTCAACAACCATACCGCGTACTTCCCCTACACGTTTTTCGGCCTCAATCCGGGTACCACAAAAGATGATGTCAAGCGGTGTCTAAGGAACTGGGACAAAGGAGACAACGGAATACTGTTCTTGTCTCACGCATTCAAACTGGAACTCGGCACAGGATGGAACGTCCCTCCCGGAGTGCTTCATGCACCGGGCACCTACGTCACCTATGAGCCGCAGCGGGCGAGCGACGTGTTTGCAATGTTTCAGTCGCTCGTGTGGGACAGGCCTTTAGGATGGGACATGCTGGTGAAGGACGTACCGGAGGATAAAAAGCAGGACCTCGACTACATAGTCGACCTCATCGACTGGGACATCAACCTGGATCCGAACTTCTTCCAAAACAGGTCCCTTGCCCCGAAGCCGGCCGGAGACCTCGAACGGATGAGTGAGAAGGGCTACGAGGAGAACTGGGTCGTGTACGATAATGATTTTTTCGGCGCCAAGGAGCTTACCGTTCATCCGGGAAGAGAGGTTCGTATATCCGATTCCGCGGCCTATGGGCTTATCACGATACAGGGTCACGGGACCTTCGGAACATACGTCCTCGAAGCGTCGAACCTGATCAGGTTCGGGCAGGCGGCGAAGGACGAACTCTTCGTCACCGCGCCTGCGGCGCGAAACGGCGTCACGATAAAGAACACGAGTGCGGTGGAAGACCTCGTGATGCTCAAACACTTCGGCCCTGAGGCATGATACTGTAAAAAGAAGCGCGGGAGGGAGAAGATGAGAAAAGTCGCAATAATCGGTGCGGGAAGTATTGTTTTCTGCAAGACCCTCATGCTCGACATCATGACTGCGGAAGGTCTTGCGGACACGCAGTTCGTGCTGATGGCGCCTTCGACGAGAAATACCGAGAAGGTCGAGCGGTTTGCGAAGAAGGTGATCGCTAAGAACGGCCTGCCTTCCGAAGTGTATGTCACTACTGACAGGCGGGACGCTTTAGGGGGGGCGGACTTTGTCATCTCCACGTTCCAGGTAGGAGGCGTGGACGCCTTCGGGCTCGATTACGGTATCCCGATGAAGCACGGTGTAGACCAGTGCATCGGTGATACGCTCGGACCCGGCGGCGTGTTCCGCGCCCTGCGCAGCATTCCTGTGAGTATCGAACTTGCAAAAGACATGACAGAGCTCTGCCCGCGGGCGACGCTTCTTAACTATGTGAACCCGATGGCCATGGTATGCTGGGCGCTGGGCGAAACGGGGATATCGTTCGTGGGGCTCTGCCACGGTGTGCAGACCACGCTCGATCTCATATCGGGATACGTCGACGTACCGAAGGAGGAGATCGACTATCTCTGCGCAGGGATTAACCACATGGCGTGGTTTCTTCGTATCGAGAAAGGTGGGAAAGATCTCTATCCCCTGCTTCGCGAGCGCTTCGAGAAACCTGCGTACTACGTGAATGAGAAGGTGAGGGGAGAGGTGTTCCGGCACTTCGGGTATTTCATGACGGAATCTACCGGTCACCTTTCCGAATACGTCCCGTGGTTCAGGAAGAATAAGGGGGCGCTGGAGCTGTACTGCGACGAGCCTTCCTTCGGCGGAGAAACGGGGGCGTACTATAAATGGTGCGCGTCTGTTGCGAAGAAGTACGCCGCGCGTGACGTGCTCGCGGGTGAACCCGCCGACCTTCCGCCGCGCAGTATAGAGTACGGGTCGTATATAATCGAGGCGATCGAAACGGGAAGGATCTTCAGCTTCAACGGGAACGTGAGGAACAACGGGATGATAAGAAACCTTCCGGAAGACTGCTGCGCGGAAGGGCCGATCTTCGCGGACGGAAGCGGACTGCATCCGACAATTGTAGGCGAGCTTCCGCCGCAGTGCGCGGCGCTCAATCTCGCGAACATCAATGTGCAGCGGCTCGCCGTGCTCGCAGCGAAACAGGGCGATCCCGAGCTCGTGCTGCAGGCGTGTGCAATGGACCCGCTTACCTCAGCGGTACTCACGCTGAACGAGACGAGAGAGATGGTGGCCCAGATGCTCGATGCTCAGAAAGCGTGGCTTCCGGGTTTTGCCGGTAAAACGCTTAAGACCACACCGGTCATCTCGATACCGAAGGACGTGAAGCGGGCTGCAGTGCCGATCGACCCCGCGCTGGCGATATTCGCTCGCTTCGGCGAGCTTGCGGAGGGAACATAAGGCCCGCGGTGCGGGTTTTGTAGGGAAGATAATCATACAGCGGGAAGGAGTGCGGTATGCCGGAGGGAAGGTATGTAATAGGGGCGGATTTCGGTACCGATTCGGTCCGTACGGCCGTGTTCGATGCGGGCAACGGGGAACAGAAGGGTTCGTCGGTAAGCCGATACAGGCGGTGGAGCGAGGGCAGCTACTGCGATCCCGGTGAGAACCGTTTCAGGCAGCACCCGCTCGATTACATCGAGTCACTGGAGGAATCGGTCAAAGGCGCGCTCTCCGAGCTCTCGGAGAAGGAGAAGAAACAAGTGGTCGGTATCGGGGTAGACACCACCGGGTCGACCCCCGCGCCGGTGGATGAGAGCGGCACGGTTCTCGCGATGAAAAAGGAGCATGCCGACGACCCGAACGCGATGTTCGTCCTCTGGAAGGACCATACTGCGGTGGAGGAGGCTGACGAGATCAACAGGGCATCGAAATCGTGGGGGGGTGTTGATTACACGAAGTACGAGGGGGGAGTGTATTCCTCCGAGTGGTTCTGGTCGAAGATACTGCATATCCTTCGAAACGACGAAAGGGTGCGAGACGACGCCTACTCGTGGGTGGAGCATGCCGACTGGATACCGGCGCTCCTTACGGGAGCAACGGACCCGCGGAAGTTGAAGCGGAGCAGGTGTGCGGCCGGGCACAAGGCGATGTGGCACGAGGAGTGGGGAGGGCTGCCGTCGGAGGAGTTTCTCGAAACGGTGGACCCGTTGCTCGGCGGGCTCCGAAAGAGACTGTACCGGAGTACCTTCACCTCGGACGAAAGTGCGGGCGGGCTCAGCGATGAGTGGGCCGGAAGGTTCGGGCTTCAGACGGGGACGACCGTCGCAGTCGGATCGTTCGACGCCCACATGGGAGCGGTGGGAACCGAGATAAAGGAACATACATTCGTGATGATACTCGGTACGTCAGCGTGCGATATGGCGGTCTCTGCGAAAGAAACGCTCGGTACCAAGCTCGTGGACGGGATATGCGGCCAGGTCGACGGGTCCATTATTCCCGGAATGGTGGGCCTGGAGGCCGGTCAGTCCGGTTTCGGGGACGTGTATGCGTGGCTGCGGGATACGCTGCTCTGGACGTGCGAGCATATGCCGGGGATAAATGAGGCGGCCCGAAATTTAAAGGAGGGGCTGCCGGACCTGCTTATGCTCCGCCTTTCAGAGGAGGCCGCCAAGCTCGACTGCGGAACGTGGCCGCTCGCCCTCGACTGGCTGAACGGAAGGCGAACACCGTATGCTGACCAGAAACTGAAGGGGGCCCTGCTCGGCCTGACGCTCGGTACTACCGCTCCGATGCTCTTCAGAGCTCTCGTCGAGTCGACCGCGTTCGGTGCGAGGGCGATAATCGAACGGTTCGCCGAGGAGGGAGTGGTGTTCGAAGAGGTCGTCGCTTCCGGCGGTATACCGAAAAAGTCGCCGTATGTCATGCAGGTGCTGAGCGATGTGCTGAACATGCCGGTGAAGGTCGCAAAGTCCGACCAGGCGGGGGCGCTCGGCGCGGCGATGTTCGCGGCGACGGCCGGCGGCGTGTACGATTCGGTGACGGAGGCACAGAAGAAAATGGGGAGCGGCTTCGTCGAGACCTACAAGCCCAGGCGTGACAGGGTTCGGCCGACTGCGGCGTTGTATGACCGGTATCGGGAAACCGGCGGTCTTTTAGAGGCACTGTTGAGAATATAAGCGGAGAAAAATAGAATGCTTGCGGAACTTAAACGGCGGGTGTATGAGGCGAACATGGAGCTTTCCGAGCGGGGTCTTGTGGTCTATACTTTCGGCAACGCCTCGGAAATAGACCGGGAGCGGGGAATCGTTGCGATAAAGCCGAGCGGGGTCGAGTATACGACGCTCAGTCCCGAGCAGATAGTACTGGTAGACCTGGACGGGAAGCGGGTCGAGGGTGACCTCAATCCCTCTTCGGACACGAAGACACACTGCAAACTCT
>CAZRHW010000250.1:4683-4987 GCA_964599785.1 uncultured Bacteroides sp.
CTCTACAGGGTGTGGAAAAAGATCGGCGGGATCGTGCACACACATTCGAGGTATGCAACGGCCTGGGCCCAGGCAAAACGACCGCTTTCGTGCTTCGGAACGACGCATGCGGACTACTTCTACGGGGAGGTCCCCTGCACGGAGGTAATCGTCGACATGGCTATCGCAAAAGATTACGAAGAGGAGACCGGTGTGCAGATCGTCAATGCCTTTTCGGGTATCGACTACCGTTTCATAAAAGCCGTTTTGGTCGCCTGTCACGGACCTTTTGTGTGGGGCACAGACGCCGCTGAGGCGGTCTACC
>CAZRHW010000251.1:0-4986 GCA_964599785.1 uncultured Bacteroides sp.
ATGCAATCCGGGCAGAGATCAATGCTAACGATAAATATACTTTCTACGTGAAACATGGAGACTTCATCCCCCGTGCAGCCTATTTCTTTGCATTGATCCTGCTTATTTATACAATCGTGAGAGTGATAATGAAGAAAAGGAAATAAATATTAACCGCAAAGTCGCAAAGGATTTAAGCTTTGCGTTCTCTGCGCCTTCTTAGCGTCTTTGCAGTTAAATAAAAAATATATCTTCATACATTATTTAATTATTCCCATTATACAATGCAACCCCATTATCATTTTTCTGTCTATTTAAATTGAAAACATCTCAGAAATTGGCTCCGGTCTATCAGGACATACACAGGGAAATCATTGAATTGAGTAAGGTTGGTAATCAAAAAGCTCAATTCCAGCTTTATAAGCTTTATTCCAAAGCCATGTACAATATTTGTTTCCGTATGCTGAATAATCGTGAAGAGGCCGAGGATCTTTTGCAGGAATCATTTTGCGATGCCTTCATGAAACTGAATTCCTTCAGGTATGAATCATCCTTCGGAGCCTGGCTGAAAAAGATCGTGATCAATAAATGCATCAACTCAATCAATAAAAGGAAAGTGGAACTTGTATTTCCTGAAAGCCTGGGTGATATTGACCGGAAAGATGAAGATAAGGTGGATTATGAAGATATCAGGATGGATGTCCTGAAGATCCAGAAAGCCGTTGAACAGTTGCCGGATGGTTACCGGATCATATTCAGCCTGTATGCCCTTGAAGGATATGATCATACGGAAATATCTGAGATCATGAATATCTCGGAGTCCACATCAAAAACCCAGTATCTGAGAGCCAAACAGAAGATTAAAGAACTTTTAAAATCCAATGGAAATGAAACGAGACAGGCTAGAGCAGTTCATAGCTGAAAACCGTGACCAGTTCGACCTGTATGACCCGGGTGATAAGGTCTGGAGTGATATCAGCAACAGCATTCATAAGCACCGGAGGCTTCCCCGTCTGAATAAAATCCTCTGGAGAGCAGCAGCCGTTATCGTCATCTTTGCCGCATCCTTCCTGTTACAGGAATACTTGCAAAGAAATAATATACTCATCGGCAACAGGGAAAAAAGGATACAGTCTGTCGAGGTCCCTGAACTGTACGAAGCTGAGATTTATTATGCCAAACTTGTCGATGAAAAGATCAGGGAAGTTGAACCCTTGCTGAAAGACCATCCCGGCCTGGACGGTGAACTCAGAAATGACCTGGCAGAACTCGACAGCATTTATGCTGATCTGCAGCATGACCTGGTCGACAACATTGCCAATGATGAAGTCGTTGAAGCAATGATCCAGAACTACCGGCTGAAACTTGATATACTGAAAGACCTGCTTGAATATTTGCACGAAACCTCTAATAGTGATAAAGATGAAAACAGTGAGTTTGATATTTAAGAGATTGCTGGTCCTGTATCTCGGGCTTGTTGCATTTGAATGTCAGGGAGTTGCCCAAACATATACGGAGAGTAAGAAAATAATCCGTTCATTCCCTGTATTCGCCGATACAAGGCTGGATATTTCCAATAAATACGGAAAAATCCATGTGATCCAGTGGAAAAAGGACTCTGTCAGAATAGAGGTCGACCTGTTTGTAAGATCAACCAGCATGGGAAAACTTGACAGGATCATGGATAATATCGACTTTGAATTTACAGGTACCAATTATTATATCATCGCCAACACAAGGTTCGAAAGCAAATACAATACTTTCTTTTCTGACCTCAAAGATCTTTCAGGAAACATCATTCCTTCAAATAACGAGGTTGAAATCAACTATACGGTCATGGTGCCTTCAAACATCAATATCAATCTGTCAAATAAATTCGGAGATATCTATATTGATGATCTGAAAGGTACGGTAACTGTGAGCCTGTCTAACGGTGATATCAAAGTAAACAGACTCGAAGGAGAGTCAAATATTAACCTGAATTTCGGGAACGGGATCATCAACTACCTGAACAATGCAACCATTAACCTTGTCTATTCTGATTTAGAAATAAAAAGCGCCGGACAACTCAGACTTGAAAGTAAATCATCTAAAGTAAGGATATACCAGGTCGATATTCTTAAAACACAATCGAGCAGGGATAAATACACCATCTCAGAAATAAATAATCTCTTCGGTGATAGCTATTTTTCCGATATCTGGATCTATAAGATGAACGACGAAGTTAATTACACTCCCAGGTACGGTGATCTCAAGATCGATTCCGTCCGGACGAACTTTTCATATATTAACATCAATTCAGAATATACGGATCTGTACATCGTCTTCAACGCCGCCTCATCTTATTATCTCGACATAGACTACAATCCCGATGTGGTAATAAGAATACCGGAAAATTTTGGCAAGCTGGAAAAGATCAATGAAGGGAGTAATGAAATACGCCTGACGGGCAGGGTTGGTACAGCTAATACTTCACAACGTGTGGAGATTACCGCACCAAGGAAGTGTATCATAACACTTGATAAACGAAAAAATGTTACGGGCACTTGGTAAATTAAATATAAGTCACAGAGACCCACAGAGAAATCAACCTCTGTGGCTCTCTTTAAACGCTGTGAACCTCTGTGACCTGAAAACTTTGAACTTTGAACTTAATCAACCATAAACCATCATGAAAAAAACAATTTTACTTCCGATAATCGCCCTGATATTATTAACCTTCCTGCTATCCTCCTGTGAGGATTACTGGTACGACTGTCTCAGGGGGAATGGGATCAAGGCCACCGAGGAAAGGGAATCTCCTCAATTCGGTGGTGTTATCTCCCAGGGTGATTTTGATATCATCATAATCATCGACTCGGTTTATAAAGTGGTCGTGGAGGCAGATGAAAACCTGCTTCCATACATCAGGACAGGCGTAAATGGGAATAACCTTGTCATTAATAATTCTACCAGGAGATGTCTGCGGACAGGTGACGGCCATCCGGTGCAGGTATTTGTCCATACTCCCGCGATCTATTTTATCAGCCTGGAAGGATCAGGAGTGATCTACTGCGATGACCTGATATATGTCGACGAGATCAGGATTGAACTGACCGGTTCAGGCCTCATCGATCTCAGGGATGTGGACGCACTGGAACTCAATGCACTCATCACAGGCTCAGGTGAAATTGAACTCTGGGGTGTCTGCGAAGAAAGTGATCTGGATATCACCGGTTCAGGGAAAATAAAAACATTTCACCTTGAACAGGACCATTGTATGGCAAGTATCTCAGGGTCGGGTGATATGTATGTTTTTGTTTATGATCTCCTGGATGCCAAAATATCCGGAAGCGGGAACATTTTCTATAAAGGCAATCCCCATCTCAATATCCGGATAAGCGGTTCAGGATCAGTCATTAATAGTAATAAATAGATGAATTTTAAAGTAAAGCGATGAAAAATCTAGTTTTTATAATCCTGATGTTCAGCCTGCCTGTGAATGCACAGAATTATTTCAAAGCTGCCGGGATCAGGGGGGGTATCAGTTCAGGATTTACTTACCGTCAGTTCCTTGAACCGGATCTTGCTTATGAAGGTCTGCTGAGCTTCAGAAAAGGTGGTATACAATTCTCGGTATTAAGGCAGAGATTTCAACCCACACATTGGAAAATATCTGAAGATTTCTTTTTTGTTTACGGGTATGGAGGACATTTCGGATTCACCTATACCGATACCTATAAATTCATGTTCCGCGAATATTACCATTCAGATAAAAGGTTTTCTCCGCTGATCGGAATGGATGGATACCTCGGGTTAGAATATCATTTCCCTGCCCTGCCCGTTCAGATAGGGCTTGATTACCTGCCTTTTTTTGAACTTTCGGTATTTGAGTTTTTCCAGGTAAGTATCTGGGATATTGCATTTAATATTAAATACACATTTTAAAAACAATAAATTTGATTAACTATGAGAGCAATAATGATGTTCATACTTCTGGCCTTTCTGTTATATCCTTTAAAAGCACAAGAAGACAAAGACCTTAAGTACGGTGAAAGACAAGACGAGGTTATGACCCTCTTTGGTGACCATTATGTTTCGCATGGTGGCTATGGAGCGATCACTATCGGGTATTCACTGATCGATAATATGGATGCCATCATGATTGGTGGCAGGGGAGCATGGATCATTGGCCACTGGTTTGCAATTGGCTTTGGCGGATTGGGATTTTTCAATGACCTGCACTATAACCCGGATCTTGCTCAAAACGTTAATCTGACAGGAGGATATGGCGGATTGATCCTGGAGCCGATAATCCTGCCAAGAATTCCCATCCATATTTCCACACCGGTCCTCTTCGGTGTCGGTGGTTTGGCATATATGTCGAGCTATGGATCGGCCGGCTGGGAAGATCCGAATTTCCTGACGGAAGATGCGACATCGTTTGTGATCATTGAACCGGGTGTCGATGTGGAACTGAATATTGTGAAATTCTTCAGGCTGGCATTGGGCGTATCATATAAATACACTTCAGAAATCAATCTTTACGATACACCACCGGATGTGCTGAATGGACTAACCTATAATATCTCTTTGAAGTTCGGGAAGTTCTGAGAAATAAGAACTTTCCTCACAACTATAATTTCACGCAAACCAAATGGGATTGTACAAAATATAATTCGTAACTGCAGGGGCTGTTTAAAAAGCTAAATATATTTCTCGCAGATATTCGCAGATCTTTACGCAGATTTCCGCAGAATGCTGATTCACAGTTTATTATTTCTGCGTGAATCAGCGGGTTAAATCTGCGTTAATCTGCGAGAAATGAAAATAAAGAACTTTTTAAACACCCCAATATTTCAATTATAACGTTTCTTATATTTTCTTCTGCCCCGTTAGGGGTAAAATTTCAAACGTTTTTCATGTTTTCTTCTGCCCCGTTAGGGGTAAAATTTCAATTATAACGTTTCTTTTATTTTCTTCTGCCCCGTTAGGGGTAAAATTTCAAACGTTTTTCATGTTTTCTTC
>CAZRHW010000252.1:0-4980 GCA_964599785.1 uncultured Bacteroides sp.
TGATATCGGCGTGGAAACATACAGACGGCAAACATTCAGCGATGAAAGGTATACCATCTGGACCATGCAGTCAGCATACCACAACCTGCCCACCCTCAACGGAAAAATGCAGCTGAATGGCCGGGAGTATAAAGCTGAAAATGTGATCTGTCATGCTGATAAAAAAAACGTGAACTTCGCAATGAATCTTGAAAAGGCATATCCTGAAGATGCCGGTATTCAATCCCTGAGAAGAACGATCGATTTTAAAAGGGGAAAAGAGATAGCTGTCAGAGATGAATACCAGTTTACCAGTTCAGATAACCAGGTGGCAATGAACCTGATAACGCATTTCCTGGTAAAGGAGAATAAAAAGGGGCAGATAGTCCTTCAAAGCAGAAATAATCCGGAAGATTTGCTCTATATTCATTTTAATGATGACATCTTCTCAGTTGAAACCGAAAAAATTCCTGTTACTGATACAAGACTGAATACTGTCTGGGGAGATGAACTGATCAGGCTTATTTTCTTTGCACAAAATATCCCTGACCAATTTGAATATACCTTTCTGATTCAAGGAAAATAAATATCGATAGGATACTTTTGTAATATCTAAGAAATTTTTGGTTCTCGCAGATATACGCAGATTAAAACGCAAATTCACGCAGATTGAATATTTGCTATTGATTTATTCTGCGCAGATCAGCGAGAAAATCTGCGTTAATCTGCGAGAAATATTTAACTAATTCCTAGCTAGTATCTCCCTTAATCGAATCAATGATTCGATATAATAATAATCTGCATACGTCAGCGGCACATCCACTTCACTGTTACCAGGTAATGATCCAATACTGTGCATCAGGATAAAATTATTATTTTCTCCAGGTCCAGCCCTGTATGATGAAGAAGATAGAGACCGGATGATTTTTTCGGCCGCCCCCAGATAGGCATCGGCAAGATCTTTATCCACATATTTTTGTAATTCCAGAAGTGCCGAAGAGAGGATGGCTGCTGACGAAGCATCCCTCTTCGCATCCGGTATTTCGGGTGCGTTGAAGTCCCAGTAAGGGATCATATCTTCAGGAAGATTCGGATGATTCAAAATAAATCCGGCAATGTTTTTTGCCACTTCAAGGTATTCCGGATTTCCTGTTTCCCGGTATACCACGGTAAATCCATATAATCCCCATACCTGTCCCCGTGCCCATGCCGATTCATCGAATGCCCCCTGGGCAGTTTGTTTTTGTATAACTTCGCCCGTTGATGGATCATAATCAACAACATGATAGCTGGACCAATCAGCCCTGAAATGATTCTGAATTGTTCTATCGGTATGAGAAACTGCAAGATTGTAATAAATTGAATCACCTGTAGCTTTAGTCGCCCAAAAGAGGAATTCAAGATTCATCATGTTATCAACGATAACCGGGAATTTCCAGTTTCCATGGTCCCACGACCGGATGCATCCGACCGTATCATTATAACGGCTGATCAGGGATTTTGCACCTGTGATCAGGATATCTCTGTAATATGGATTACCTGTGAGCCTGTAACCATTACCAAAACTATTATAAAGCATAAAACCCAGATCATGGGTATGGGTATTCAATTTTTCTCCTTCCAGGACAGCAGTTCTCTTTTTTGCCTCTGCAAGAATCTCCGGATCTCCGGAATATTCGTAGAGATACCATAAACTGCCCGGGAAGAAACCGCTGCACCACCAGTCTGTCCCGGAGGTTACCAGGCTGCCGTCATCCGGACTGGTAGTCCGCGGAAACTTATCATCAGGTAATGCTTCCGCCATCAATAAATATTGATCTGCACAAAAACTTAAATTCTCCCGGATCAGTTGATCTAACAACTGTCCTTCAGTATCCTTTTTACAACCAGATATTGTTATAAGGAGTATCAACCAGGGAAGTATGCGATTCATGATTAAAACGTATTATTTTTATATTACTTTAGCTTTGTTAACAACCTTCTAATGTAATAATAAGTATGCGAAGAAGAAAATTTCTGAACAACCTTGCCCTTTTCAGTGGTACTGCTGTACTCGGATTACAATTTCGCAGACCTGCCAAAAGCAGCAGCGACAACAATAAAACAGGAGCATCTGTAATACAGAAAGCAGGCACCATCATTGAACCAGAGCAGGAAATTCCGGTTATCGAGGAAACTGATGTACTGGTTATTGGTGCCGGTCCGGCAGGGGTGGCAGCTGCCATATCAGCCAGCCGGGCGGGAGCAAGAACACTCCTTGTTGAAAGATATAATCACCCTGGCGGATTATGGACGGGTGGCCTTGTATTGCCCCTGCTCTCGACACATGCCATGGATAAACAGAAACATTACCGGAAAGTTATCTATGGGATTGGTGATGAAATTGCTCAACGTCTGAGAGATATAGGGATGTTAATCTTCGAAGAAAATCCGGTAATTGATCCGGAAGCCGGGAAATATGTAATGGAGGTCATGATAAAAGAAGCTGGCGTCAGAATGTTATACCATTGCTGGGCTTCAAATGTCGTTATTGAAAATAATATGATCAGGGCAGTTATCCTGGAATCAAAATCCGGCCGTGTTGGCGTTGCATCAAAAATAGTAATTGATTGCACCGGAGATGGCGATATCTATCACCTTGCCGGGGAAAACTTTGATTCAATGAATTATTTTATCGGCCTTGTGCATAGATTAGGAAATACTGATAAAATAGATAGATCCAGGGAAGGTTTCAGGGATTTGAATATCGGAGAACCAACCCCAATCCCCGGTGTAAACTGGGTTAATATGCATGGAGATGACGATCAGAACGGCGTTGATTTATTTACACTTTCAGAATTACAGCAGAGATACCGTATTGAGATATGGGAAAATACTGAAAAAATAAAATCCGAGCCCGGTTATGAAAAAATTTACCTGCTGGACTCAGCCTCTCAACTTGGGGTCAGGATGTCACGTATCCTGGATGGGGAATACCAGATCACCCTCAAAGATACCATGACATATAAAAGATACATGGATGCCATAGGGATCAGTGGCGCCTGGATAGATGTAGTCTATAATGGCCACAGGGTTCCGGTCAAAGAACGACCCCTCTGGCAGATTCCATATCGTTCATTACTACCAAAAAAAATCCGGAATCTTCTGGTTGCCGGACGTTGCTTCAGCTTTGAGAAAGCCCTGGTTGAGGATGCACGAATTATCGGAACCTGTCTTGTGACAGGTCATGGTGCCGGTGTGGCAGCTGCCGTGGCAGCAAATTCAAATTGTACCGTTAAAGATGTTGATATAAAAAAGGTTCAGAAAATCTTAAAAGACCAAAACGCGTTGATTGAATGCTGATTAAACAAGAACAAATTAATTATTAATTTATTTTTGCTGCCGGAGCAGGGCTCCTGTCACCAAAAATTCTGAAAGTCAAACCTGAACCTGTGCTCCGGCCACCCGGAGCACTGCCTGACCATGAGTTAAGGTTTATTAATAAATTTCAATAAGAAAAATTTCCCATTTAAATTCTCACCATATTTTATTAACATTGCTTATCAATATATATAAATAAGATGAAATACCATCCAAAACCTTCCCGCTACGACCATATCATTTACAACCGCTGTGGCCGGTCCGGATTAAAGTTGCCGGCCATTTCCCTGGGACTCTGGCATAATTTCGGGCATGTTGATCATATTGAAACCGCCCGGCAGATGCTTTTCACTGCTTTTGATGCCGGCATAACACATTTTGACCTTGCCAACAATTATGGTCCTCCGCCCGGATCAGCGGAAGAAAATTTTGGAAAAATACTTAAACAGGACTTTCAGGGTTACCGCGATGAACTGATCATATCCACCAAGGCCGGATACCTGATGTGGCCGGGACCATATGGTGAATGGGGATCCAGAAAGTACCTCCTCGCCAGCCTTGACCAGAGCCTGAAACGGATGCAGCTCGAATATGTTGATATATTTTATTCCCACCGGCCTGATCCTGACACGCCACTGGAAGAAACCATGATGGCACTCGATCAGGCAATAAGGTCGGGAAAAGCTCTTTATGCCGGTATATCAAATTATGATCCTGATCAGACGCTTGAAGCATCGAAAATACTCAGGGAACTCGGAACACCATGCCTGATACACCAGCCTAAATATTCCATGTTCGTACGCTGGGTTGAGGATGGACTAATGGATATCCTTGAAAAAGAAGGCATAGGTTGTATCGCTTTCTCCCCGTTGGCACAGGGATTACTGACGGATAAATATTTGAATGGAATTCCCGATGACTCGAGAGCTTCAAAACCTCATGGTTTCCTTCAAAAGGATGATATTACACCGGATATCATCGGTAAAGTCAAAAAGCTTAATGAACTGGCTTTACAGCGCGGTCAGAGTCTTGCCCAGATGGCACTGGCATGGCTGCTGAAAGATCAGCGCGTAACATCAGTATTGGTCGGGGCAAGAACCGTAGAACAACTGAAAGATAACCTTGGTGCACTGGATAATCCCGAATTCTCCGAAGAAGAACTGAATAAGATAGAAGATATCCTGAAATGAGTGATTGAAAAGTTCTGTTTGAAACTCAAAGATGGAAAATCCGATCACAGAGAACCTCAGAGATAAAATGAGAAACACTGAGAAAATCACCCTGTACCCCTCCTAAAACTCTGTGGTCCTCTGTGACTAAAAAATTCAAATTACTCCATTTTTAATCCATTTACATTATGAATCATAAAGAATCAACCAACCACCAAAAACCGGGAACCGAAAACCAGGAACCAGAAACCGGGAACCAGGAACCAGGAACCATTAGCTGGGGGATCATCGGCCCCGGGCGGATTGCGCATAAATTTGCTGCTGCTTTATCAATCCTTCCGGATGCACAGTTATATGCTGTTGCCTCACGGTCTGAGAAAAGAGCACGTGTTTTTGCCAGTCAATATAAAATTCCTCATTTCTACCAGGGCTATGAAAAAATCGCCCAGGATCCTGGGGTGGATATCATTTA
>CAZRHW010000253.1:0-4979 GCA_964599785.1 uncultured Bacteroides sp.
ATAACGTTTAATCACTACCAGGTGACAGTCCGTCCTGACTGCCGACAGGTAGAAATCCGGGCTTATCTCGATTAAAATAATGGAAGCGGAGAGTAATTTACCCTGATTATGTCATATTAAGACTCAAATTTCGGTGCGCAATTGATAGAAGTGTATGTATCGGAACTCCATAAGGACAGGCCTGTTGACAAAATCCTTCGCAATCTGAGCACCTGTCTGCTTTATTTCCCGGTAATTTATAATACTTTTCAATAGCATATTTCTCCCGGGACTGAGTCATAAAATAATGGTTATAACGCATAATAGTATTTACCGGTATTTCAAAAGGACATTTACTTTCGCATAATCCACAGGCATGGCGGCAATACAAATGACCATAAGTTTCTTTTAATTTATCAATGAAAGAGACATTTTTCTCTGTCAACCGCGTACCCGAAAGATTTATATAATCCATGATATCGTTAAAGTTTCTAAATGTAATAAGCACAGAATGAGCAGATTGATGATTTAATACAAATCTGACAGCAACCTCTCTTTTCGCATTATCATCTTGTACCTGATATTTTTCCAAATAGGATTCAGCCTGTAATTGTTTTTCAATAATCTTGTCATATACTGCCTTGTAATTTTCAGGAATGGCCTTACCTTCCTTTTTATAATTCTCAACAAGTTCTGTAATATTTAAATAGGC
Source organism: uncultured Bacteroides sp. (assembly GCA_964599785.1). GTDB lineage: Bacteria > Bacteroidota > Bacteroidia > Bacteroidales > SM23-62 > LJUQ01. The sequence continues at coordinate 692 of CAZRHW010000253.1, forward strand.
TCCTCCAAAAGGATCTGTTTTCATAATGGTAGTACCAATATTCTTTTGTGCACATGCTTTAAGAATATTCTCCCCCATTTCCTGCTGGATATAATTGTAAACAAACAAAACAAGATCAAACCGACCATCATCGACAGCAGTACCTATAATTTGTTCCATGTTTTCTTCCGGTTCATTGCCCATACTTGCACCGTGACATGATACACCGAGGTATTTTACCCTGCCTTCATTTTTTAATTGATCAACAGCCTGGTGAAAAATTTCGTTTTTAATTTCTTTGCCTGACTTCGCACTCCAAAGCATCAATCCATCAAGATAATTTGTGTCCAGTCGTTCAAGACACTTTCTTACCCGGGAAATGATGCTATCCTTAGTATCGTTTTCGGAGACATATATTTTTGTATTGATAAAGAGAGAATCTCTGTTAAAATCTTTTATGGCTCTTCCTACCATTAATTCATTATTCCCATTACTATAAAATTCAGCTGTATCAATGAAATTGACGCCAGCTTTTAATATTTCCCTTAAAACATTTTCATTAGAAATATTAACCGGGCCACATCCAATGTCTGATACCTTGAAACCGGTTCGCCCAAGAACCCGGTATTCTTTGATCCTTGTCTCGTCAAAACTTTCAGATGAATCATCTCCTTTAAGATATATGCCTTGTGCAAATCCGGCCCCGACCAGACCGATTGAAGATTTTGCCAGAAAATCCCTGCGGTTTAATTTGTTTGTTTTCATTTGAGTATATTCATGTCAGATATTATTTGCTAACTATGTTACAATTATTATCCAATTCATGACGAATTTTTATTACTGACCTCACACTTGTTATCCACATACCTGACCAGCGAATCCTCATATGTTGAATCAATTATCAAGCTTTTAAAGGCTTCTCGCAGATTCCGCAGATTTATACGCAGATTCCGCAGAATTTAACCACTTTCCCAAATAGATTCACTACTTCATTCTTCCACCAAACAACATTAAAACACTGCATACGCATACAACTAACTGATCTTAAACAAATAAGACATTATTAATCAACGATCTAACCCGGTTAAATTTTTTAAAGATAGAAATTCTTCATACCTGGATCAAATATTTATCAACAGGTATGATATCACATTAAATAAATAATATAATTTTGCGCAAATTTTATTAAAAATAATCTTTCACTCATATGGTAACAAAGAAAACAACAACAGTCAAATCAGCAGGCAAACCAAAGAAAGCCACTGCAACCGGTAAAACATCCGGAAGTAAAAAAGTCACTGCCCGTAAAACCGACCCAACGGAAGAACAGATCCGTAAGAAGGCTGAAGAGATCTATCATGAAAGAATGGCCAGGGGAGAACATGGAACACCGGAGGATGACTGGCATAAAGCGGAAAAACTTCTGAAAGATTCAAAGAAGTAATTCTTATTTCCGGATCTTTCTAATTTCTCCCACTTCTTAATAATTCCCGGAAAAGCCATAACATTTATGGTCAGGGAATTTTATTGCTATTTTTCTCTGTGGTTCCCTGTGAATTGATTTTGACTTTTTCCTTTTTATTATCACCTTACTGCTATCCCCGCTGTCTCTGCTGGCTGAGGTAAATGATCAAAAACACCGGATACCCGCAATAGAATATTGCATTGATAAGGGTCCCCAGCAGAAATAATAAGTTAAAGAGTTTCGCCGGGAAGAGATCACTAAAAGTGAATAACGGGACAAGTTCCATTTGCAGTATGATGATATAAGCCACATACCAGAATATATTAAACACGGCTGCCAGCATCCCGAACATATATGCTTGTGGCTTACTGCTTAACCCAAGAGCTCCGGAAATAATATACACGGCCCCGATGATAAATACAAATGGCATCAGGAACGTGATGATCCCATGAAGTGTGTCGATCATTGCGGGTATATCAACATATTTCAGAGCTTCATCAGGAAAGGTGACATTTTCCAGGATTGCTTTGGGTATACCGATGGCTACCATGCTGATTGTTCCCCAGATGAATCCCAGCGTACCATATACAATTGAGACAATGCTTACTGCTTTCATGCGATAATATTTAAGTTAAAAAAAGTTTATCAAACGCATTTTATCCGGAACCAGCTATCCATTATTTCTTTACTGCCCCTTTAATCACAATCTCAACCTGCAGGCCAGTATCCTTGTTAGTAAGAAGATTTTTAACCACAAAAGGAAGTTTAATACCGTTCATATCATTTGCCGCATTCCTGCTTATTCTTAATGGCATCATGACTATTCTTTCAGGATACAGGGTAATTACTTCCGGATATTCCAAACCTTCCGGTTGGTCGGTGGATATCAGGTAAAAAGGAACCTCAGAATTGTTCTTAATCTGAATATTATATGTACCGCCGGAAGAAATGTCTGAATCATCATTCACCAGCTCAATTGAATGATTAAAAAGAGGCTTCAGAAATTCTTCCTTGCCTATAAGCATATCATCTGAATAAACAACAGTCCGGCCATTAAAGAGTGCTTCTTTAACAGCATTTTCCGTTCGATCTGTGGCAAAAACAAGTGTTATTGGTCTCTGATCGTTCAAACTTAAATCATAGTCCATGCCAATAGGACTATGAACATCAGTGTTTCCGATCATGGTAATATTTTTCTCCACACACCATTCCAGTGCAAGTGGATAATATGACCGTCCGTTGATTACTTCCATCCCATTCATCAGGCCCTGATCATATAATTTAGTATGGTCATCATACCAGATGGGTATCTCATTCTCCTGTCTCCATCCCGGATGGTTCCACATGATAAAGGCACCCTGATTTTTAGCCTCATGAATGGCATCCCAGAAATCCGGTTGATCAAGTGCAGCTACATCTTCGAGAAAAAGACAATTGAAATGTCCCGGGGGCATCTGGCGTGTAATCTCTGCTGCCCGTATAATGATCAATCCATATATCTCTGCCCTGGGTTTAGCAATTTCAAATGAACGACCAAATTTTACCGGTATATCCTCCTGAAATGGATGATATTCAATATGATCGGAAATAGCGATCACATCCAGACCTTCCCTCCAGGCTTCCTCAACCCGGACAGTGGGCCATACAAGTCCATCAGAAAAAACCGTGTGCATATGGAGATCACATTTCAGAGTCAGGTAGCCCGGGATATCAGGAATTTTGATTTCCCTGCGGGAATTTAACTGCGCAGTAACTGTTAATGATAAAGCAATGAACAGAATGAATAAGATTTTTGTTTTCATCTGGATTTATTTTTATTGTTATTCAATAGATAATTCGGTTGTTATTCAAACAACTATATACGTTTTTAGGATCAATGTCATCCCGAAGAGCGAAGCGATTTCGGGATCTTCTTTGATTATTCCTGATTCATCTTTATAATAGTTTTCAGGCATTTCAGGCATTCTTATTTTCTCCCAATGATCACCAGTTGAGGTGGCCGGGTGATCCCGACTTTCCGGATTCTTTCCTTGAGCTCCCCGATCTTCTCCTGAAAATAAGCAAACTGTTCATGATGAGTGATCCGATCCAGCCATGAATCCATCTTAACTGAATACTCTTCAATAATTGCTTTATTTACCGGATCACTTTGATCTTCAAGATATTCAAAGATCTTTTCATCGTACAGGTTCTGTTTTTTCACAATGTCGATGATTTCAGTCTTCTTATAAGTGTAAAAGTGGTTAATCCCCAGTATTTTGTCCAGTTCCACAAGTAGGTGATGATACATTTTCTGAGAAGTTTGTGACGCTGTCAGGTCATCAGCACACATTTCATTAATAACAAGATATCCATCCGGCTTAAGTACCCTTTTCATTTCCTGTAAAGTCAATTCAGGATCATCCATATGATGAAGCCCTTTTGAAAGACTTACCAGATCGAATGTATTATCAGGAAACGGAATTTGCTGGGAATCCCCTTTAATAAACCGGTATGAATCACCCGGAAATTTTTGTCTGACTTCACTTAAATAATGATCATCCAAATCCAGTCCGAATATCTCATCCCATGATCTGAGGGAATCCTGCAGTATCTCAATGAATTGCCCCACTCCGCATGCTACATCGAGGAGCCTCCCACCATCAATCTGATCAAATATCTGTTTGAAATTATCTTTTTTTACAATACTCAGCGTCATATATTATAAGAATAATAGTGGTTTTTAGAAGTTATTCAGTTGAGATTCAATTGTCATTCAATGGATAATTCAATTGCTCTTCAAACAACTATATACGCTTTTAGAATCAAGGTCATCCCGAAGAGCGAAGCGATTTCGGGATCTTC
>CAZRHW010000254.1:0-2741 GCA_964599785.1 uncultured Bacteroides sp.
ATAACATATTGTACAAAACGTAACGACTAAATTGACTTTTTCCGGATCCCAGGTGCACAAGAGAGCATAAAATAGATTTAGATTATATATATCTTTGGTTCAGTCGCCTATATCGTTTAAAATCATTAATTCTTTTAACACATGAAAATTGTCTTATTGCAAAAGTTGAAAACCATCTTAATATTATTAACCATGACTTCAATATTCAACAGCTGCCATTCTCAGCCACCTGAAACGGTAAAATTTGTAGATCTGGAAAAATACTCAGGTCTCTGGTATGAAATTGCTGCTTTTCCCACCAGGTTTGAAAAGGGTTGTTCTAATACAACTGCCGAATACCAACGATCTTCTAAAGGTTATGTAATTGTAATTAACAGGTGTACCCGGAAAACCAAAAGGACAGAAATAAAAGGAAAAGCTTTCATCATACCCGAAAGTGGTAACGCCAGACTGAAAGTCCAATTTTTCTGGCCTTTCAAGGGTGATTACTGGATCTTTGAACTGGCTGATGATTATAGCTGGGCTGTGGTGGGCAGTCCAAAAAGAAACTATCTCTGGGTCCTGGCAAGATCAGCTGAGATGGACGAACATCTGTATGATGAAATTACGGGCCGGATTGCCGGAAAAGGATTTGATATCAGTAAACTGCAAAAGACTTTTCATGAAAATAAATAATTCTGATTCATGATTTGGTTTCAATAACCCTTGGAGCTCTTTAAGAGCTCCAAGGGTGTCTAATTCAAGTACGAAAATCGCTTATAAAACAGTAACTTTGTTTTTTTATATTTATTTAATTAATACGATAATATTGCGTTGTAAATTCATACTATAGAACTTGAAAATTAGATTTTCTTAGAAAAGCGCTATAGCGCTTCTCTGCAAAAAAATCTATGATTTTTAACTTCTTTAATTCAATCGTAAAACAGATAAAACAATTATAAAATGGAAATCAAAAAAACCGTTCAGGTTCTTCAGGATCAGATTGAAAAGCTTCAAACCAAAGACTTTGACCTGAATGCATGGAAGAATTTTACAATTTTGCTTCTGGAAAGGATATTCGGTCCCGGTAATAAGAAAATTGAATCTATCCAGAAAATCAAATATGACCAGGGAAGCTGGGTTTTACGCGACGAAACAGGTTATACAAATTCAATGGAAGCCTGTAAAAAACTCGGAAGGGAAGTCCTTGAAGAGGCAATCATTGAAATTGAAACATTCGGAGCACCGGAGAAAACGGGTAATGAAATTGATATCCAGATTGTTATAACTGCACTCGAGGATGAGCTGACAGGTACGCAATTCAGGGAGATCAGGAAAGTCCTTGCAGAAAAAACTCAGATTAAAGACAAAAAGAAAATCCTTTTTACAAAATTAAAAAGTTATGGTGCTGATACTGCAATTGCCATTGTGGCCAATATACTAACCAATTCAAAGGTTTCAGATAAACTCACAGAGTAATATTCGCATCAATTTTACTGATTTATGCCTCGTGTTGTTGTAGGATTATCAGGTGGAGTCGATTCCAGTGTGGCTGCTTACCTTCTTAAAAAGGAAGGTCATGAAGTCATTGGCGTCTTTATGATCAACTGGCATGATAAAACAGGGACCCTTGAAGGTGACTGTCCCTGGAAAGATGATCTCATCTTTGCTGAACTCGTTGCAAGAAAATTAAATATCCCATTTCATTCAGTTGACCTCAGTAAACAATACAAAAAAAGAGTTGTTGACTATATGTTTCATGAATATAAACATGGACGTACTCCTAACCCGGATATTTTATGCAACCGTGAAATCAAATTTGATGAGTTTCTGAAAGCAACCGCTCAATTTAATCCTGATTATATAGCCACGGGGCATTACTGCCGAAAAGACACCATTGAAAAAAATGAAAAGCCAGTATACCGGCTTCTGGTTGGTAAAGATTCGAATAAAGAACAAAGTTATTTCCTGTGTCAGGTTTCACAGAAACAGCTAAGTAAGATACTTTTCCCAATTGGGCACCTCGAAAAGTCTAGGGTGAGAAAAATCGCAACGGATCACCAACTGCCCACTGCGCAAAAAAAAGATTCTCAAGGTATCTGCTTTATCGGTAAAGTTGACCTGCCTACATTCTTACAACAAAAGCTTGAACCAAAACAGGGTGATGTGATTGAAATACCACGCAGGTTCGGTGGTTATTTACAATATGATCCCAAAAATAATGATCCGGTCAAGCTTAGCAAACCATTTAAATATCAACCGGATGATGGTATAATAATCGGGAAACACCGGGGTGCACATTTTTTTACAATTGGCCAGCGTAAGGGTCTGACAATAGGAGGAAAGAAAGAACCCCTGTTCGTTATTGCAACCGATACCCGGAAAAATATCGTTTATACAGGGGAAGGACATATGCATCCGGGTTTATACAGGAAAGGTCTCTTTATTCAAGGAGATGATATTCATTGGATTCGTGAAGACCTGCAAATGAATCCCGGTGAAGAAAAAAAATTGCTCGTCAGGATCAGATACCGGCAACCACTGCAAAAAGCATCCCTGATCACGAAAGATAAGGGTATGTATATTATTTTCGAACGCATGCAGCGCGGTATAACCCCCGGACAATTTGCTGCATGGTATGATGGTGAAGAATTGCTGGGATCTGGTTGTATATCGTGATTTTATGTTTTATAGTGAAGGCCACATTCCTTGGGGCCTTCGTTTTCCCACCACCACCTTCCGGCACGCGGATCTTCTCCGGC
>CAZRHW010000254.1:2751-4979 GCA_964599785.1 uncultured Bacteroides sp.
TGGGCTCGGGTTGTATATCGTGATTCCATTTATAAAGACAAATTGGTAAGGGTTACAGGTTACAGGTTGCGAATTTTTAACCTGATCAATTATTCTGTTTATAGTGCAGACCGCATTCCTTAGGACCCGTGTTTTCCCACCACCACCTGCCGGCACGTGGATCTTCTCCGGCTTTGATTGCCCGGGTGCATGGCAGACAGCCAATTGATGGATATCCTCTGTCGTGTAGCACATTATAAGGTATCTGATATTCATGTATATCATCCCAGACCTGCTTTTCGGTCCAGTTAATCAACGGATTAACTTTTATTAAACCATGCTGGTTATCCCATTCAACCGCTTTATTATAAAAACGCGTGACTGTCTGATCTTTACGGAGACCACAAATCCAAACATCCATCCCTTTCAACGCTCTTTTAATGGATTCATTTTTTCTGATATGACAACATAATTGCCTGTTTTCGAGACTTTCATAAAAAAGATTGATGCCCTTTTCTTCTACCATTTGTTCAACTTTCCTGTAATCCGGGAAATAGATCTCTATATTGATACCAAAATAGTCATTTGTATTTTTGATCAAATCATAAGTTTCCTGGAATAATCTTCCCGTATCCAATGTAAAAATCCTGGTATGCTTGTCAATGGCACAGATCATCCGGGTGATCACCTGGTCTTCTGCACCCATCCCGCTTCCCTGAACTATTGTCCCTCTATAATTATTTAGAAAATAAGACAGGATATCCTCTGCTGATGACTCGTTGAATTGTTCACTATATTGTTCTGCCAGCTTTTCCGGTTTATCTGCCATGTTTCTTTTTGATTAAAGCCGCAAAGATAGAAGTTTTTGTCTATTGCATTCTGAATTGCAGATCATTCATTCCTCCACATCCTCTTTAACTTTCCTCAATGTTGTCCTTAACAGAAAATATCCGCATATCCCAGCCAGGAACGATCCAATCAGGATACCCAGTTTAGCATGATTCAAAATAATTACATCACTGAATGCAAGTGTACTGATGAAAATTGACATAGTAAAACCCACTCCGCCCAGAAGACCAAGTCCCATAAAATGGACCCATTTTAAATTACCGGGTAATTTTAATAATCCGAGCTTGACAAATATGTATGTAAATCCAAATACACCAAAAAATTTTCCGATTATCAGGGATATGGCTATATTAATTGTAAGAGCATCGACACCGGATAAGTCATGGCCTCCGGCAAAAACCACACCTGCATTGGCAAGCGCAAAAACAGGCATCACAAAAAATGTTACAAATCCATGCAGTGAATGTTCAAGCTTTTGAAGCGGACTCCGAACTTTTTCAATATAATATTCCATATTATCTGTTGCAACCAGTTGTTTTGTTGTAAGTAACATACCATCCTCACAGTCGGTTGGACAGAATTCATCCAGATTTCTTTGCATGCGATTTACAAATAATGGTATCCTGATCCTTCGGTTTACAGGAATGGTAAAGGCCAGTAATACACCTGCAATGGTTGGGTGTATACCAGATTTGAGAAACAGATACCAGATTACAAATCCTACGACAATATAAAAAGAAATGTTGCGAACTCCGGATAAATTAGCAATGATGAGTATTGCAAAAAGTCCGGCTGAAATCAAAATCATTGTCCAGTAAATCTGGGAAGTATAAAACAGGGCGATAATGATGACCGCCCCAATGTCATCCACTATTGCAAAGGCTGTGAGGAAAATTTTAAGATTCAGGGGTACCCTTTTGCCAAGCAGGCTGAGAATACCCAATGAAAACGCAATATCTGTCGCCATTGGTATACCCCATCCCTCAATACCTTGTTTGCTATGATTCAGGCCGATAAAGAGCAAAGCCGGAATTGCCATACCTCCAATAGCTGCAATCACAGGCATTGAGGCCTGCTTTAAGCTAGAAAGTTCACCAGTCAGGATCTCCCTCTTAATCTCAAGACCCACAACAAAAAAGAAGATCGCCATAAGCCCGTCATTAACCCATAATAAAAGACTCTTCGATATGATGAATAATTCTCCAAGCTGAAAAGTTAGCTTATAATTAATGACCTTCTCATATAAACCTGACCACGGTGAGTTTGCCCAAATTAATGCAATAACCGTTGCTGCGATCAACATTATTCCGCTGGATGCTTCAGTTTGAAAGAAGCGCTGAAAAGGATCATTGAAAATGTCAAAAACTCTGGTGGTTTTCTTTTTCCCCATAGATAAAAAC
>CAZRHW010000255.1:0-4954 GCA_964599785.1 uncultured Bacteroides sp.
ATACGCATGGTATAGATTATAGATCCAGCTTCATCTGCCCATTTTTCTTCAATTCAATTTTTGGCAGATCTTTTTCTGTGGAATCATTTTCCTTTTCATCCGGAACAGGTGGTTCCGTTTTTTCTTCTGCTTCAGGTTCAGTAAGTGGCTCCAATTCCTGGATTAGTTCAACCTGGTATTTTGTCAACCTCTTTCCGCGTGCTCTGTAACTTTTTATACCGATAAATTCTGCCACTTCGATGATTTCAGGTTGTTTAGCTTTGTTTTTACCTCCGAATTTTATTTCAAACCTGGGATATTCAACTTCTGTAATCTTTATCAGCTTAGAATCGGGGTGGTCGCCTATAAAGCTGGTGAGTTTTTCTATCGGTTCCAGAGAGAATCTTTTCACATAGTAATACTTTAATTCTGCATCGAAATAAACCGCAGCATAAACTTTTTCCTCCTTATATTTTTCAATGATCAGCATGTCATCTTCAAAATGATTTTCAAGATCAAAGGAGCTCAGCCTGTAGGCTCCCGAACGTGTAATGATGAGAAGTTTATCATGCCCGCTGAATTCTCCAAGGAATCTTCCCCTGCCATCGGCATTCAGACGCAAGACATCTTCATCGAACCATATCTTCCTGCCACCAAGTGTAGAAACACCTTTTTCCTTCATTAAAACCTTTTGGACAGCATGCTTTGTCAGGATATTCCCTATTGAATCCCTTCCCCTGATTACAACATCTCCAAAATCCATCTCAAAGGTCTGGGTTCTGAGTCTGGGTTTTGGTTTAAGGAATACCTTGATAACTTCTGCTTCACCATTTGGATTGGCACTGAAATACAGGATCCTTGAATTTTTGTTGTTTTTCGTGATATTGTATTCTTTATCGCGTGTTATTCCGGGTATGGCGCACCGTTTCATCATTGCTTTTCCCGTTTTTCCATCCTGGTAAATGATGTTATAAATTGTCCTGCTGTCATTTTTCTTAAACACGGCAATATGAATAATATCTTTCCCCGCGAATACCTTATCTTCAACTTTTGTCACCATGTATGTCCCATCTTTCCTGAAAGTAATGATATCGTCAATATCAGAACAATCACAGATATACTCTTCTTTCTTCAGTCCTGTGCCGAAGAAACCTTCCCGGCGGTTGACATAGAGTTTTTGATTTGTTGCCACTACTTTTGCAGCTACAATGGTATCAAAATTCCTGATCTCTGTCTGTCTTTCCCTGCCCTCACCGTATTTTTTCCTGATCTGTTTGAAGTAATTGATGGTGAATTGAATAATATTAGCAAGATGATTTTTTACTTCTTCTATTTCGTTTTCGATATTTTTAATATGTTCATCTGCTTTAAATGAATCGTATTTTGAGATCCGTTTGATTTTTATTTCAGTCAGACCTATGATATCTTCTCTGGTAACGTCCCGTTTGAGAAGCTTCTTATAAGGTTTAAGTCCCTTGTCAATCGTTTCTATGATACTTTCAAATGTCTCACATTCCTCGATGTCCCTGTATATTCTTTTCTCAATAAAGATCTTCTCCAGGGATGAAAAATGCCATTCATTCTCAAGTTCTTCAAGCCTGATCTCCAGCTCTTTTTTAAGCAGATTAACGGTGTTATCGACATTCCTTTTTAACACCTCACTGACTCCGGGGAAAGATGGTTTGGCATCATCAATGACACAGCAATTCGGCGAAACAGGTGTTTCACAGTCTGTGAAGGCATACAGTGCATCAATTGTTTTGTCGGGTGATATGCCAGGTGCGAGTTGGATCAGGATTTCAACTTTTCCAGCAGTATTATCATCAATTTTTTTTATCCTGATCTTACCTTTGTCATTTGCTTTTATAATTGAATCGATTAGTGAGGAGGTAGTTTTACCATAGGGGACTTCAGTAATGGCAAGGTTTTTTTTGTCTATTTTTTCAATTTTTGCCCGTACCCTGACCAGTCCTCCCCGTATGCCATCATTGTACCTTGAGAAATCAGCCAGTCCCCCGGTTGGAAAATCCGGAAATATTTCAAAATCACTTCCTTTAAGGTAGTTTACCGCGGCTTCGATCAGTTCATTAAAATTGTGAGGCAGTATTCTCGAGGCAAGGCCAACAGCAATTCCTTCAACGCCCTGTGCAAGAAGGAGTGGAAATTTAACGGGTAAAGTGAGGGGTTCTTTGTTTCTTCCATCATAGGAAGGTTTCCATTCGGTTGTTTTGGGATTGAATACCACTTCAAGGGCAAATTTCGACAACCTGGCTTCAATATATCTGGGAGCGGCGGCTCCGTCTCCTGTTAATATGTTACCCCAGTTTCCCTGTGTTTCGATCAGGAGGTTTTTCTGCCCAAGCTGAACCAGTGCCTCACCAATAGAAGCATCTCCATGGGGATGAAACTGCATGGTATGCCCGATAATGTTGGCCACTTTATTAAAACGGCCATCATCAAGCCTTTTCATGGCATGCAGGATGCGTCGCTGAACCGGCTTCAGACCATCATTGATATGAGGAACGGCTCTTTCAAGGATTACATAGGATGCGTAATCCAGAAACCAATCCTTGTACATGCCTGAAAGATGAATAACCTTATGTAATTCATCAGGTGGCATATCTGAATTTATTTGTTCTTCCGGAACCGGAATATCCTTCTTTTGATTCAGATCAGGTTCTTCCCTGTCATTCTGTCCTGTGTGCAAATTCTCCCTGAGCATATAATATTCCCCATTACCTGGATGGATGATGTTAAAAATCCTGCAGGTGAAATTATGCCATTACATCTTCCACCCTTAAGTTCTCAATAATAAAATCCTGTCGTTCAGGTGTATTTTTTCCCATATAAAATTCCAGCAGGCTGGTAATCGTATCCTCGCGGCTCAGCGTTACCGGTTCCAGCCTCATATCTTTGCCAATGAAGTGTTTAAATTCATCAGGGGAAATTTCACCCAATCCTTTAAACCTTGTGATTTCAGCTTTCTCACCTAACCGGGTAATCGCCCGCTGTTTTTCTTCCTCATCATAGCAGTATATTGTTTTTTCTTTGTTCCTTACCCTGAAGAGCGGGGTTTGAAGAATATATAAATGTCCGTTCCTGATGAGTCCCGGGAAAAACTGCAGAAAAAAGGTGATCAGTAACAACCTGATATGCATCCCATCAACGTCAGCATCTGTGGCAATCACAACATTCTTATACCTGAGATCATCAATATCTTCTTCTATATTCAATGCCGATTGCAAAAGGTTAAACTCCTCATTCTCATAGACAATTTTCTTCGTCAGACCATATGTATTCAATGGTTTCCCCTTCAGGCTGAAGACCGCCTGGGTTTCAACATCCCTCGATGTAGTGATGGAGCCGCTTGCCGAATCTCCTTCAGTAATAAATATTGTAGATTCAAGCCTGCGCTCATGGTCGGAGTTATAATGAGCCTTGCAATCACGAAGTTTTCTGTTATGCAGGTTTGCTTTTTTTGCCCGTTCACGCGCAAGTTTCTGGACATTGGAAATCGCCTTTCTCTCCTTTTCTGAATCAACTATCTTTTTCAGGAGAATATCAGCGGTTTCCGGTTGCTTGTGAAGGTAATCATCCAGGTTCTTCTTGACGAAATCATTGATAAAGTTTCTGATTGACATTCCGCCAGGTTCCATATCTTTTGACCCAAGCTTGGTCTTTGTCTGCGACTCAAAAACAGGTTCTTCAATTTTAATGCTGATAGCAGCAACAATCGACTGCCTGATATCAGAAGGATCAAAATCCTTTTTATAGAATTCCCTGATAGTCTTTACCACCGCCTCTTTGAAAGCCAGCAAGTGAATGCCTCCCTGTACGGTATGCTGGCCATTGACATAACTGAAATATTCCTCGGAATATTGATTACCATGTGTCATGGCCATTTCAAAATCATGATTTTTAAGATGTATCAGCGGATAGAGGCCCGGCGTATCCATGTTCTCATCAAGAAGATCCAATAAGCCATTCCGGGAATGGAATTTCTGTCCATTCAGGATAATGGTCAATCCTGCATTCAGAAAAATATAATTCTTGATCAGCGACTCAACATATTCCGATATGAAATGATATTTACCGAACATATCATTGTCCGGCACAAAACAGATCAGAGTGCCATCAGACATGTCGGTTTGTTTCTCCTTTTCATCCTTCCCAAGTATCCCACAGGCGAACTCGGCTGCTTTTACCTTTTTATCTCTGATTGATTCAATCCTGAAACTCGATGACAGTGCATTGACTGCTTTAATACCAACACCATTCAGACCAACAGATTTCTTGAAAGCTTTGGAATCATATTTGGCTCCTGTATTCATTTTTGAAGCCACATCGACTACCTTACCAAGAGGAATTCCCCTGCCATAATCTCTCACCTTGACAATACGGTCATTAATGGTGATCTCAATGGTTTTTCCATAGCCCATCATATATTCATCAACCGAATTATCCAGAATTTCCTTCAGCAGAACATATATTCCGTCATCCCGGCTTGATCCGTCTCCAAGTTTTCCAATATACATCCCTGGTCTCTTCCTGATATGCTCCCGCCAGTCAAGTGTTTTAATATGTTCTTCAGTGTATTGTGCCGACATGCTTTTTTGGATTTGCACAAATATAAATAAAAGAAAACAGGCGCCGGAAAATGTTTTTCAACAAAGGTATTAACAGCAGGCACCCACCAAATTCACTCCTGATGAGGGATTTCCGGCTTTTATCAATGAATAATAATGGATTGTGCAGGTTATATAGTGTGTCGGGCATATCATATCAAAATAAGGATAGTGCAGATAATCAGCAAGTTAAAAGATAAATGGGAAATGATTAGATCAAAGATGTTGATATTTAGATATATAGTGATGGGAGAGTCATGCAAACCTTATAAAAAGCTTTTAAACTCCTTAATCGATCCCAATCCATTTCTTCTATGCTATACCACCTCTTCCTTCAAAAATTTACAATT
>CAZRHW010000256.1:0-4949 GCA_964599785.1 uncultured Bacteroides sp.
AGGGATCCAGTCACTTTAAATGACTTGATCATTAGCGTAGCTATATCCCTATCCGAAGCAGAATCATTATTTAACCTGGTATCAACGGACCCATTCCGGCATGATGTTCGGGAGGACGTCGAGGATTTTACCCCCCAGCAGCCATGTAATCAATACAACTGCGAGTACACCTGCCATATTTAAAATGAAACCTGTTCTTACCATGGTTTTAATCTTAATGCGATTGGTTCCGAAAACAATCGCATTGGGTGGCGTTGCTGTGGGAAGCATAAATGCAAGGGAAGATGCAAGTGTTGCCGGGATCATGAATAATATCGGATTGTTACCGCTTGCTGCTGCAAGACTGGCAAAAACCGGCAGTAACATCTGTGTGGATGCAACATTGGATGTCAGTTCTGTCAGAAATGACATCATGGTTACGATGGCTGCAAGTAATAAATAGGGATGAATATGCCGGGCCCATGAGAGCTGCTCCCCAAACCAGAGAGCCAGGCCCGATTTCTGAAATCCCAGTGCGAGTGCAAATCCACCACCAAACAGCAGAACAATGTTCCAGGGCAGACGGTGTGCTGTTTCCCAGTCCATCAGACGTTCCTTTTTTCTGCTCCCGGCAGGAACGATAAAGAGAATGACGGAAATAAGGATTGCTACAGTTCCATCATTGATAAAAGCAGGAGAACCGAAGATCTCCGACCAGCCCGGTATGGTAAACGTATCAAACTTTATGCTGGCCCTGAATATCCATAGAAAAGCAAGTAGGATAAATAAAATAAATACCGCTTTTTCTTCATAGCTCGCCTTGCCAAGCTTTTTGTATTGCCCGCGAAAATGATCTGAATCAATTCCATCCCATTTTTCCCGCGGACGGTACATCAGAAAAATAACCAGCCAGATCATGACAAACATCAGAAGTGTGACAGGTAAGGCAAAAAAGAACCAATTGGCGAAAGATATCTCGGGTGCACCCGGATATAAAAGGGTAAGTATTCTTGGACAAACAAGGTTGGTCGGAGTACCTACAAGGGTTGCCATACCCCCTACTGACGAAGTATATGCGATGGCAAGAATAAGACCGGTGGAGTAATGAGACACGGCCTTCTGGTCCAGATCCTCTTCCATACTGGAAATGATCGACATAACAATCGGGATCATCATCATCGTGGTGGCCGTGTTTGATATCCACATCGACAGGAATAAAGTCGCAAACATAAAACCAAACAATATTCTTCCCGGACTTACACCCACGAACATGAGTATCTTAAGGGCAATCCTTTTATGAAGTTTCCACTTTTCCATAGCCAGAGCCATGATGAATCCCCCGATAAATATGAAAATGATGTGGTTTATATAAGCCGTTGATGTCTCCCTGCCATCAAGGATTCCAAGCATAGGAAACAAAATCAGAGGTACAAGAGCTGTCACTGCAAGAGGAATGGCTTCAGTTACCCACCATGTTGCCATGAGAAGGGCGACTGCAAGTGTTCTTGTGACTTCAGGGTGTCCCGGTTTAAGGTCAGTAAACAGCAGGATTACAAGGAATAATATGATACCAAGAAAAAGTCCGATGTATTTACCCGACAACTTCATGTATTAAGTATGGAAGTCCAGACAAAGCCTACCCGGGGGCAAATTTAATCTGGAAATATTTCTTAATCCGGTACAGGATTAATGATGGTGACCTATCCCCCACCCGGAGCCATCTTTATAATAAATGTAGTATCCCGATACACCTCATTAATTTTGTTTTACCGCTTTGAATAAAACAACATATCAATACCTGTTCTTCTCACATCGATCTAAAGTTAAGAATTTCATCCAGAATTTAGGATGGATTGTTTCTTATGTTGTGTGCTGCCAATAGTATGCAGTTATTTTCTATTCCTGGATTTTTCAATACAGCGGCTGAAAGGTGGGCTTTATTAATCCTTGATTAAAAACATTTACCTGAGTTTATCTGAGAATTTAGCGTTGAACTTTTTCACTTTAGGTGCGATCACGAAACTGCAGTATGGCTGATCTGAGTTGTTTTCAAAGTAATCCTGATGATATCCTTCTGCTTCGTAAAAATTTACCAGGGGGCTTATCTCGGTGACAATGGGATCTTTATAAGTACCTGAATTGTCAATCTCCCGTTTCAATTCCTCAGCTATTCGCTTCTGATCTTCATTGGAATAGAAGATTACCGAACGATATTGTGATCCGACATCATTCCCCTGTCTGTTGAGGGTTGTCGGATCATGAGTATGCCAGAATACATCAAGTAATTCCTGGTATGAGATCGTATCCGGATCATAATAAACCTGGCAGACTTCGGCATGTCCGGTTGTACCTGTACATACTTCTTTATATGACGGATTTTTTACATGTCCTCCGGAATACCCCGATACAACTTTTTCCACACCCTTCAGCCGTTCAAAAACAGCTTCGGTGCACCAGAAACAGCCGGATCCAAAAGTGGCAATTTCAGGTTTTGAGTTGATATGAAGATCTTTTTTCCCCATTTCTATTTCTTTTATTCTTTGTGCACATGAAGTATTATATACAGATATAAATAAGGTTATTATAAATATATAACTTTTTGTTTTCATTATCTGAAAATGATTACTGATATTATTTAGAACATTTCTAAATTTCAAATATTATTAAAAATAAATCATTATACGATTAGATTTCACTTTTAACAAATATTTAATAAAAAAGCATTATGCTATTGCATAAAGTAAGTTGCTAAATATGAGATTTTTATATAAGGGTTTGTATCATTACTATGTGTAACAGAAAAGAACTCCTGCCTGTCCCGGTACTGATAGGTTTTCTGGTTTCGAATTACGATTTACGAGATTTCGGGTTTTATACGCCATCGTTTTTTAAAATTCGTATTTATCCCGGAAATTAAATATCTTTAAACTCATGGATATCGTTGAATTTCTGAATATTGACAGTTCCCGTCTGAATGCTGATCTCGTTGTTGATAAATTTGAAGAAGATCCTGATATTTTTACAACTATTCTTGAAGTTATGTATCAGGATAGTTATCCTCTTTCTATGCGGGCAAGCCGTGTAATATGGCTTATTGCAAAGAAATATCCTGATTTTATTAAATCCCATCTTCCCGGTATGATTGACAGGCTGTCTGATTTCAGGGTTGATGGTGTCCGGAGGAATATCCTGTCTATACTTGTCGAATTGGATCTTCCTGATATTGACCCGGGAAGATTATTCGATTTGTGTTATACATGGTTTGCTTCTGAAAAGGAACCGGTAGCTGTCAGGGGAAATGCCATAACAATTTTATATAAGATATCGGTAAAGGAACCGGCGTTAAAACAGGAATTGATAGAACTTTTTGAAGCCCAATTACCCTGTGATTCCAGGGGTATAGAAGCAAGAATAAAAAATTCTTTGAATAAGCTGTATAAAGAAGTCGGAAAATAAAAGATTAAACACCACCCCTTCGGAGCTGTTTAAAAGGTCTTTTTGTTTCTATTTCTCGCAGATATTCGCAGATTTGAACGCAGATTCCGCAGAACTCAAATCACTGGTTCAGAGACATCTGCGTAATCTGCGGAATAATCAGCGCATATCTGCGAGAAGCCTTTATTGACTTTTTAAACACCCCCAATCAGTAATTGAGGTATAAAAACGTCTCATATTTCAGAGGAGGTATTTTACTGAACGCATCCCTGTGAGAGGAGCGGGATTAAATAAAAAAAATACTATAATTGATAACCGCATGAGAACCAATAAACTAATCATCCTTACAGGTCCATCCTGCATCGGGAAAACACCCCTGGAAAAGGCTCTGGCAAAATTTTATCCTGATATCCGGAATACCCTTCACAAGCTTGTACTTTTTAATGACCGTGCCCCGAGACCGGGGGAAAAGGATGGGTTGGATTATCATTTCAGGACAACAGAATATCTGAAATCACTCGGGAATAAGACGGATTATTTATTAATGGATGTACGTGGTGATCTTCAGGCACTGTACCTTGGTCAACTGAAGGAAATCCTGCTTAAAGGGCATGCCTTTTTTGAGGGCAATCCATATATCGCAGAAGCTTTGTTGAATCATGAGAAAATTCGGGAATTTCCCAAATTGAGCCTGTTCCTCTCTCCCCTGTCAAAGGAGGAAATTCTGGAATTAAAAGAACCTGAAAAACAGATCGACCTCCCAATACTATTGTCTGAGATCATGAGGAGAAAACAATTAAGACGAAAAACAAGACAGAAAACAGAAGTTTCATTGAATGATCTGGATGATATTGAGAAAAGGGTCACCAGCGTCTACAGGGAGTTAAGCATGGCCTGGCAATTCGATTATATTATCCCGAACCACGACGGAGAGGATAGTGATAACTGGGAAATGTTTTATTATCCGGTCGGTGATGCACGGAAAACCTTGATTTCTTTTGTGGAATTGTTGAAAGGTAATATTCCGGATGCTGCAGAAAAGTGGGAAGAAGGATTGATGGAAGTGAAGTAAAAAGATAAAAGATTTAAAGAGTATATTGGTTTATTGGTAAATTGGTTTATTGGTATGTTTGAGAGTGAGTGTGGGTTGGGTTGTCGGTTGTCTGTTTTCAGTTGGTGTGGAAAAGGGGATTGGGTGTGAAGGAGAAATAAGCTTCCGAAGGAAGCGGTATGTCTGTAGCAAAATGGATAGAGAAATAAGATTATCATATAAAAAGCCACGAATTCACGAATTAAATTTGAATTAATTTGTTTTTAATTTGTGAATTTGTGGCAAAAAATTTTTAGCGTTTAATCTCTGCAGGTGAATATTTAAAAAAGGAAGTATCGGATTAATTAATTTTTGCTGGCAGGAATTACTCTTGGCATGGGATTTCGATATTGATCGGGTATGTCCGGTATTCCATCATGGTTTATATCCTGAAAGTGCAGGATATACTGATAGGTAGCTATCCATTCCTTTCCTTCCTGAAGAC
>CAZRHW010000257.1:0-4947 GCA_964599785.1 uncultured Bacteroides sp.
AGACTTATTTTTATGAGTTTTTTCGGTGATTGTTTTATTAAAAAGCTATCACGAAAATCAGAATCTTTTGTAATAAAAATCAAGTCATTTGCGTCAGCATAGTCACATATATCTCTATCACTGGTATTCCATTTATTAAGTATTTCATTGATATGAAATGTCTCAAATCCCAATGAGATCAGATGGTTTGCAATTTTATATGAGATATGTACATCGCAGAGAAATCTCATTAAGCCACTTCTTTAATTGAATGACCTGATAAACAAAGCTTCGCAAAGTTTAAACTTGCCAAAACATCTTCTCTTTCTAATTCCGGATGGTCTTCAATTATTTGTTCAATTGTCATACCGGACCCAAGCATATCAATGATGACTTCAACCGGCCATCTCATATTGCGGATACAAGGTTTACCATGGCATATATCCGGGTTTATTGTAATCCTGTCTGAATATCTCATCGTTCTGTTTTTTACAAAAATAAGATTTTATTTTGATAGCGTTGATGCGTTTATGCGTTGATGCGTTAAAGCGTTGATGCGTTAAAGCGGGTGCTTCGCTATTTGGAACTTATGGATTTAAAGGTTTTTATTCTATTCTTTTTTCGTCTCTTTCATGTGATAGCTGAAAGCAGTCCTTTTAATTGTGGAATATTTTCAGTAACTGTTTTCCAGACGATCTCAAAATCGACATCAATATAATCGTGTATTAACCTGTCTCTCATTCCAGCCATATCTAACCAGGGAACATCAGGATTGGCTTCCCGGAGTTCAATGGATATTTTTTTAGTTGCTTCTCCAATTATTTCTAATTGTCGTACTACTGCATCCTGTGTTTTGAGATCTTTCAGGAAGCTCGATCGGTCTAAATCCGAAATATAATCTTGAATTCTGCTTATACTTGTTATAATATGATCAATATAGATTGAGTCGTCTTTCATTCAAAGATGATTTGAAGGTCTTTTGAAATATAGTTTTTCAGCTTTTCATTTTTAATGGCCGGTTCTGTGACAAGATCAACTTTCATACCCAGAAGTGAAGTTAATTCTCTCTCAATTCTAACAAGATCAAAGAGAGAAATGGGTTCCCTAAATCTGACAAGAATATCAATATCGCTACCCGGTTTATTCTCCTTTCTGGCAAATGAACCGAAAATACCTATCCTCTCCGGATTATATTTATCAAGATAATTAACAATTGTTGTATTGATTTCTGTCCTGTCCATATTGTAGTACAAAGTTATTCTTTAAATTCATTAGTTGACTCCTTACTCCTTACTCCATACTGTCCCTCAGTCCCTCTGGCCCTGAAAACACATGTCGCTCCCTCCGGGAGCTCTGGTCAGTTGGGGTATCCTTTTAGCTACAAACATATCGCTCCTCCGGAGCTTTAAACATTTCGCACCTTTCTGTGGTTTTTAATTTATGGTACATACTTTTTTTCATTCATTCATCTCTCCATCCCTCCGTCTTCAGCTCCTTGCTCCCTACTCCTTACTTTCCCTTTGTCCCTCTTTCGCTCCTTCGCCCCTTCGCTTCCTCCGGTGATTTTCCCTTGATCCGTCATAGATTAATATTTTGGTAGAATCAATACTCTTACGTAAGTAAGGAATGCGTAAGGAAGAATTGGTTAATAAATCAACCTTCCGGTTAAAAAAACTTTCAAGCATATCCCAGAATGACATCAATTTCTCTCCTCTCTCAAGCGGATCAGGGTCATCAATCTCAACAAGCAAATCAATATCGCTTGTATCGTAATCAAATCTCTCTGAAATACACGAACCAAATGCATATAAGTATTTAACCTTGTGAATCTTACACAATTTGTTAAAATCGTTCTTTTTCTTCAGTATTTCGTCTTTGATAATCATTTTATCAGCTTATATTTTATTTTTCGTTTCTGCCATTCTAAATTAGTTTTATCCAAAGATACTCAAATATTAAGCCGAAACTGGAAGCAAAAGCGTTCATGCGTTGATGCGTTGATGCGTTGATGCGTTGATGCGTTAATGCGTTAATGCGTTAATGCGGGGAAAATAATTTAATATGGCTGATTAAAACAGATTTCAGTTTTGTAAGGTTCAGATCAGTTTCAAGAATCATTCTTGGCCAGATCGTTTCATCAATATCATCGAACCAGGAAAGGCTTTTAATTACGTGAAACCTGTTGCGTGATGTATATTTGGTTGAATAAAAGTCCAGGATCTGTTTGAGGGTGAACTGTTTCAGAATAAAATAAATATCTATAAAATCTTTGGCTCTTGTGCCATCACCTGCGATGGCATTTAGCTTCATGGCTGAAATGTCTTCGATTGAGAGCATCCTGATTCCCTCAAAAGTTATGCTATTTCCTGCCAGTGGATACTGATGGGCGATTAAGTCAATGTTTAAGTTACCGATAACACCTCTCAGGGTATTCCTGGCAGAATAATCAAGCCTGAAATGATAAGTGCTTTCAAGGTATTCGAGAAGCTGATCTGTATCAAAATCCTTCTGAGAAAACAAATCCAGATCATCTGATGTCCTGTGGCCTATCTGTAAAGCTAAAGCTGTTCCGCCGGCAAGCCAGAAATCCTTCAGCATATCATCCTGCTGGAGTTTTTTCAGTAATTCCAGGGTGGCTTCTGTGACTGCTTCTTTGTGTAGCATTTGAAATGTGTTTTGGGGATATCCAGATAAATACTGGCCCAGGCACATGTTTTTTTGTCGAGGTTTCCCGCTTTAATGATTTCCTTCTTAATGATGTCAATACCATAAAAGCGAAAGATTACTTTAAGATCATCCAAATCACCCATTGTAAAAACCCGTTCGATAATCAGTCGCTTGTTTCGTATATTGTCAAAATTCTCCAGGTCAATATCCCAGAAAAGGTTGGAAGATAAGTCGAGCGTGAATGAGGAGGATTTTTTCATTATGAAAAATTAGAATGCAAGTTAAGAATATAAGACCGGATTCTTATAGTCTCTGAAAAATTAACCACAGAGGCCACAGCGTATGCACAGAGGACACAGAGAATTTTACACAGAAGGCCACAGAGAATATGTAGAGGGCTCAAGGCGTAAGGCATAGGGCGTAAGGCGAAATTGTTCATGCGTTCATGCGGGTAAGCGAATAAGCGTTAAAGCGTTCATGGGTTAATGCGTTAATGCGTTGATGCGTTTATGGGTTAAAATGTTACAGAGTTTTTTGTATTTCCGTTTCTATCTGTTTGATCATTTCTGCAACAGGCTCAAACAATGGTTTAACGGCTTCTTCATCATAATCAAAAATATTTTCATAGTCACCCATTTGGCGCCAATCATAAAGTTCAGAAAGTAATTCGCCATATTTAATTTCAAGTTTTCCAGTCTTGATAAAATGCAGTGAAAACTGACTTTTAACACCTGAATGGGATTTTGTTTTGATGTTATGTGTAACAAGGAGAGCATTTACAGCATAGAAAACAGCATAATAAAGCCTGTTAACTGTAGAATTCCAATAGCCATTTTCGGCCAGAACTTTTGCAGCATTAAATGTTTTATGTGCCGACTCAAGCCTGTATTTAACATATTCTTTAGTTTCTTCAGGATTCATAGCCTGATTCCATCCTCCATTACATTATAGTAAAAGGGACTTATTCTTTGTCTTGTATTCCAGTCGGTTCTGGAATATACAAAAACCGAAAATGATTCCCCTGACAGTAGTTCAAGGTTATAAATATGGTTCCGGAATTCTCTTTCTTTGTTATGATCAACAGGATAATCGGTTAATACCAGAATATCCCAATCAGAATCTTTTCTGTTATCCCCACGTGCCCTGGAACCATATAATATAACTTCTGCATCCGGATCAACTTCTGATATTTTTTGACGGATCAGTTGTTTGATATCTGGGCTTTTTTCTTTCATTCAAAAATGCATAATTGTTGTATTGATTTCTGTCCTTTCCATATTGTAGTACAAAGTTACTCCTTTAATTGAAATTTAGCCCCTACGGGGCTCCTTACTCCCTACTTTTAACAATGGAGTCTATCACAATCCTCACAGACTCCTCCACACTCTGGTTAGTGGTATCTATTCTGAGGTCCGGTTTCAGGGGTTCTTCGTATGGATCATCGATGCCGGTAAAGTCTTTGATCTCACCCTTCCGGGCCTTTGTGTACAGTCCCTTCGGGTCGCGCTGTTCACATACTTCCAGGGGGGTGGCGATGTGTACTTCGATGAAGTTCTTACACTGGGAACGAACAAATTCCCTTGCTTCGCGGTAGGGTGAAATGAATGATGCCACGACGGTCACGTCGTGTTTTTCGAGCATCGCAGCCAGGTACCCGACCCGCCGGATATGCCTGTCGCGCTCTTCCTTGCTGAACCCCGTCCGGGGAAACATTTTTCTTACAATATCGCCGTCGAGGTGCTCAACCCTGTCTCCGTTTTCCGAAAGATAATTAAAGATACCTTCGGCGATGGTGCTTTTGCCGGAACCGGACAGGCCGGTTAACCATATGACTGCGGGGATTTTCATAAATGAAAAAGATAAAAGACAAAAGTATAAAGATAAAAGATGTGTATTAACGGCATTTTTGTACAATAGAACCCAGTATATTCATTAATTCGGCTGATTCCTTTATAAGATAGTCATTTTGTTCTTTATCGGTTGCTGGTTCAGTTCGCTGGATGAGTCTTAACCAGTAGTTTGATTCTCTCATTTCTCTCAATGAGATTCTTATTTTATTTGTGAAATCCGGCTTTGATGAACCTGCCTGGGATTCCTCGTAATTAGCTCCTGAAGAAGAACTGCTTTTAACCAGTTGATAACGTATAATCCTGTTTTCCGGGGTATCCGGTAGTGTCTTTACAAACTGCAAAACAGCTACTGCAAACTCAAACAACCTATCAGCTAAATCCCTATCTACCAACGTTTTACTATATTTCTTTTATCTTTATACTTTTATCTTTTATCTTTTATCTTTTATCT
>CAZRHW010000258.1:0-4945 GCA_964599785.1 uncultured Bacteroides sp.
TTTATGATGCTATCCGGGCAGGTTTTGCCAGGGTTGTGTTGATCATTCGAAAAAATATAGAAGAAGATGTCAGAGAATTCTTTGAACATAAACTTTCCGGCAGAATCAAGATGGATTTTGCATATCAGGAAATGGACATGATACCGTCCGGGGTCTCATACCCGCCCGAACGGAATAAACCATGGGGTACGGCCCATGCGATATGGGTGGCAGCCGGTAAGATCCATGAACCTTTCGTGGTTATTAATGCAGATGATTTTTATGGCCGTAACAGCTATAAAGTAGTGACTGATCAACTGGCCGGGGAAAGTACAATCGATCATACGAACTTCTGTATGATCGGATACCGGTTGAAAAATACACTTTCAGA
This sequence comes from uncultured Bacteroides sp., assembly GCA_964599785.1. GTDB lineage: Bacteria > Bacteroidota > Bacteroidia > Bacteroidales > SM23-62 > LJUQ01. Next base: position 371 of record CAZRHW010000258.1, read on the forward strand.
ATATGGTACCGTCTCAAGGGGATTATGTGCGGCTGATGACCGGTCTTTTCTGAAAAGCGTCGTGGAGCGGCCGGAGATCGGGAAAAAGAACGGGGATATTTATTATAGGGATGATAATCTGCGGGATATCCCGCTTACCGGAGAAGAACTGGTCTCCATGAATATCTGGGGTTTTACACCTGTTATTTTTAAACTGCTGGAAAAAAGATTCAGGGATTTTATCAGAACAAATGCAGACAACGTTAAGGCCGAGTTATATATCCCGACAGCCATGAATGATATTGTGCAACATGGTGAAGCAAGTGTTAAGATCCTGCCTGTATCCGACAAATGGTTCGGTATTACTTACAGGAAAGATAAACCCCCGGCAGAAGAAAATATCAGGAAACTGATCCGGCAGGGCGTATACCCTGAAAACCTCTGGGCATAATATTTCATGAATAATTTTAGATTCATTGCCGATAATTTCCTGACAAATGGAGATTTTTATTCCTGTGCTCCTTATGGATCAGGACATATCCATGCTACATTTCTCCTGACAACAAGATCCGGCCGGAATTCCAATAAATATATTCTCCAGAAATTCAACACTGCTGTATTCAGGGAGCCGAAAAAAGTGCTGGAAAATATCAGGAAGATCACCGCTTTTCTGGATAAACAAAATAAAGGAAATAACAAAACTTCCTATCTGTCAATGGTACCTGCCGGTCATCATAATTACTGGTATCGGGATGAGCGCGGTGATTACTGGAGATGTTTTCAATTCATTGATAACAGTGTAACTCTTGAGAAGGTTGACTCTCCGGGCCAGGCGAAGGAGGGAGCAAAAGCATTCGGAAACTTCATCGTAGCCCTGTCGGGATTCGAACCGTCAGAATTACACGTGACCATCCCGGATTTTCACAATATCAGTAAAAGAATGAATGACCTGGCGGAAGCAGTACACTCCGACAGGTTTTCAAGAAAATTTCAGGCCGGTGAAGAGATCGGAAAAGTAGAAGGGATGAGGAGCCTGGCTTCGGAATTTCTGTCTGTTTATCCGGATCTGCCCGCCCGTGTGACACATAATGATACAAAAATCAATAATGTGTTGTTCGATGCAGTTACCGGAAAGGGATTATGCGTGATCGACCTGGACACCGTGATGCCCGGAACCATATTGTCTGATTTCGGGGACATGGTAAGGACTTTTACCAGTCCCTCGGGGGAAGATGAAAAGGATCTCAACAGGGTTTATTTCAGGCCTGAGATATTCCGTGCACTGGCAGAAGGTTTTCTGGAAGAGACTGCGGGGATGATGCATCCTGCAGAAAAAAATAATCTCATCCTGGGTGGGAAACTGATGATCTATATGCAGGCAATCAGGTTTTTAGCCGATTTCCTGGAGGGTGATATTTATTATCACACGGATTATCCGGAACATAATCTTGCCAGGGCACGGAATCAGCTTAAACTGCTCGATTCTTTACTTGAACATGAAAAGGAGGTGGAAAAAATTTTACGAAGTTTATGAACATGATCAGGGAGGGGATTGCTAGAGCAAGTTATTTTTCAATCTGGTTAATCAAACTTTCTTCTGTGTAGTAGGGATTTTTTTGAAAAAGGGTCAATGGATTGATGAATCTACATGCACAAAGGAGGGGAAATACACACATCTGATTTACAGTTAGTTAACATAATAAAGGATTTGACATAGCAGGTCACTTATTTAATTCTTTTTTAATTAATCTCCTTGTGGGATATACTATCTCATACCACTTAGTATTGAGGTTTCCACAATATATTATTTGCGAGTCTTTATTAACAATCATAAATAATGGAGTATAAGGTACACCAAATTTTTGTCTATCTTCAATACTATAACTATAATATTTAGTAAAAATGTAATCATAATCATCTAGTATCTTTTTAGATTTATGAAGAGTATCAAATTTTGAGGGTAAATGGATACTAGCGAATATTATATTAGAGTCATTATTAAAATAGTTAGATAATTCGTTGAATTGAGGAAATTTCTTATAGCATAAGCTACAATTTGTACTCCAAAATTCTATAACTAAATATTTACCTCTTAAAGATTCTGTAGTAATAATTTTACCATCATGAGTTTCTAATTTGATAATTGGGAACTTTTCTTTTTTATTTGGCCTTAGACAAACTGCCCAGTTATACCAATTGGGGTAAATCAAGAAACCAAATATTAAAATAACAGAGATAAAAAGTATGATTCCTTGAATTATCTTTTTGATTTTATTTTGCTTTGTTAAACTATTCGCAACTAATAGAGAAATAAATGGAACCACAAACTGAGGTAAACTAATTAATAATCTTTCGCTTTCATCGATAATTACAACTACAATAATATAAGATATAATGAAGAATGATATATATATGAATCCTTTAATTAATCTAATTCTAGTATTTTTTTCATTGTAAGTAAAAAAAAATATTGCAAAAAAATATACTATCCCTAAAGAAATAAAATGCCAATATATATTTATCAGACTACCAATCGAGGAAATAAAACCTGTTAAAATAGAGATTATTAAAGACCAAAATACAGATTTAAAGTTCATTTTTTATTTCTAATTTAGTTAGAAAAATCTAAATAATTAGATCAATTATTTTTATTTTGGAAATTACACTTTTAGTGATAATTAACATTACATCTGTTCTTTGGTTAAAAAGGTTCCAATTCATCATCTCAGCAGAAAGGGTAAAATCTGTTAAAAAAGTAGTATATTTATATTGTTAGAACTCTTCAATATCTGGAAACAATAGTTTTCCTCCGGTCTGAGGATGTTTATTTGAGTTTTTTCTTACTGCCACTATTCTTCGTTCCTGTTCCCATCCAATGGCCTGGTAAAAGAAAGTGCCTTCCCAATACCCATCACTAATAGGAAACCACTTACGTTGATTAAAGATATGGTTTACCAAGCCTTAATTCATTTTTACTGCTATAATGTAATGAAGTTGTTTAACCTCAATCCCGGATAGTATATGATTGCTGTAAAACCACTATCAGCACGGAATAATCCTATGCGCTCTTTGGGTATTATAGTCAACAGTTCATTAAAAATTCTTCAAAATCAGTACTGGCTGCACTGTTACCTGTTCTCATCCAAGCATTAGCCACCATTTTAGATTCTACAACAAATGCAATCAATGGATGATAAGAGTCCCAGCCATGTTTACCAAGATTGTATCCCCTCTTTACTCCTTCCTAACTACTATGATTAGTAATTACAGTGGAGTCAAGATCAATGGTAAACTTGCCTAATGTCAGTTGTTCAAATCACCAACGGTTTAATGCTTGATAATAGAGTCATTACGATCCTGTCAAATTTTTTTTAAAATGAATAAATGTACTTTGGTTAGCCATACCTTTCTTTCAATCAAAGATCTTGCCTATTAACATCTAATGTCGTAATTTGCCTGTTTGCGAAAGTCTCTTTACTCCAAGTAGCAAGCTTAATATGAACCCTTCAATTAAAATTTGGCAGAATATCCACGATTCGATCCAGGCTCAGGTAAATCATGGCATTCTTCCAGGTATCGTCTTAATCTTCATCGTCGATAGGTTTCTTCTATCGGGTGAAGACCATCTCAGGGAGAAACTTTATTATCGGGAAATTCGTAGACTAACGATTTGTTCTATTGAGTGAATATTAATGAATTTGACTTTCCTAAATTAGCAAGGATTTTACATGAATATTACCTCCCTAATGAATTAATTGGGTTTTAATAAAGTTTAATTTAGGAGATTAAAATAGATAAAAAGTGAAGTAAAAGAATAATTCACTTTTCTCATTTACTAATTTCGACTTTATTATTGACCTTCACATAGCCAATCACAATACTGTAAACCTAGAAATCCGCATCCTGTAATCCCACCTAAGCATGAACTACCTTCATCACAAGTACACCACCAACCCCATAGACATTCACAATCAGGAGGAATATATGTTACAGTTTTCAATGTTTTATTTTTTGATTCAATTGCTTTCTGTCTATATTCTTCAAAATTAACAGATGGATATAAAGTCATTGTGATTAATCCAATATCAACTAATTGCCAATTAAATTTTTCCATTCCTTCTGCCATCCATAATTCACAGTACTCTAAAAAGTCTCTACAAGCTTGTTCATCAATGAATACTTCTGGTTCGAATGATTGAGATAAAATAAATATATGGTTAACCTCATCTTGATTAGTTCGCAATTTTATTTCTTCAAACAACTTGTTCTGCCAAAGTTCATATTTCTTTTCAGGTGTCATTTCTGAATATGCATATTTATATTGGTAGTAAGGCAGATTTATCAAATCATAACGACTCATATCATTTATAAGTGCCTTATTTTTTTTAACCCAATTTAACATCTCATTATTGAACTCGGTAATAGGATCCATTTGAGTCTCTTTACTACAAAAATTTACTAAAAGTATTAGAGACATAAATAGAAAAATGATTTTTACTTTTGAATATTTTCTCATGATAATTAAAATTAAATGGTTTATATGTCTGGAATTTATACCCAAGCTACCAAGAAAACATTTATTCTAAGTTTTCATAG
>CAZRHW010000259.1:0-4938 GCA_964599785.1 uncultured Bacteroides sp.
TCGGATCCATGTATTGTTATGACGCCGAAATGTCCGGCTGAAGAAGAAAATGGGTGGGGGAACAGCTGGGATCCCCGTACGAGCCCCATGATGAAAAAGACATATGAGATGCTGGAGCTGGTAGAAAAATCTTTTAATCTTGATCCCGACAGGTATTATATTTATGGCAGTTCAATGGGTGGATATGGTACATACGGGGCGATCAAAAAAAATCCTGACATGTTTGCAGCGGCATATGTTGAATGTGCCAACGGAAATCCTGGAATGGCGGGGATTCTCGCAGAAATCCCATTCTGGATGTTTCACGGGTCGGATGATTCCGTTGTATCTGTCCAGGGAGCCCGTGACATGTACCAGGCTGTCCTGGAAGCCGGTGGCACACAAATAAGATATACGGAATATCCGGGAGTCGGACATAATGCATGGGATTATACAAGGAATGAGACAACACTCTCCTGGTGGCTCCTGGCCCAGCGAAAAGGGATGGTTCATGGCGTGCCGGATGCGATTATAAATTTTTCGGGAAGCACAACCGAGGATAATAAAGTTCTGCTGGAATGGGATTTGCCCGCTGATCTTACAAATCCCGATAACCAGATATGGTATTGTAAAATATTCCGGGATGGAAATTTACTTGAAGAGGTCGATAATATTTATACCAGCTATGTCGATTCACTCATTGATCCGGGTGCAGCATATTCCTATCAGGTTGCTGCTGTTAATTATTTTTTTAAGGAATCGGCGTTATCATCCGGTATTTCCCTGTCCATTGAATGAGACTCTAAACTTTTTAAAAGGGTCTATCCGGTAGAGATTACAGATCAGGTTGAATAGATGTTCCGTCTGATTCACATTATGATTAGAAACATGTGTAATAGTTAAAAAGAATACAAATGAAAAAAATTCATCGCTTTATTCCCGTGCTATCGTTGTTATTTATCAATCTGTTAACATACTCCCAGGGCGGCTACAATCATTTCAAAGTAGCCGTTTACTGCCGTGCATATGAAGTAGAGAAAATGAACGATCTGGAATGGCTGGGTCCGGTATGGGATGAGATCTCCAGGCAGGTAAAGGTTGATAAGGTTTACCTGGAAACCCACCGGGACTTGCTTGTTGTCGATAAAGAAACAATTGAGATTGCCCGGAAATTTTTTAAAGATCATGGTGTTGAGGTTGCCGGGGGCATCACCCTTACGGTAAATGAACGAAACATGTTTGAAACTTTCTGCTACAGCAATCCGGAGCATCGTGCAAAAGTGAAGGAAATCGTTGAGTACACCGCAGGTTTATTCGATGAGGTCATCCTCGATGATTTCTTCTTTACGAACTGTAAATGTGAGTTATGTATAAAGCAGAAAGGTGACAGGAGCTGGACAGATTACAGGCTGGAGCTTCTTGATGAAGCAGCCAGGGAGCTGGTCATCAAGCCGGCAAAGGCTGTAAATCCTGATGTGAAAGTCGTTATTAAGTACCCCAACTGGTACGAACATTTCCAGGGTCTTGGCTTCAATCTGGAAACGGAACCTCCTATATTCGACGGATTATATACAGGCACGGAGACACGCGATCCTGTGCTCAGCAACCAGCATTTACAGCAGTATCACGGGTATCTGATATTTCGTTATTTTGAAAATATCAAACCGGGCGGTAACGACGGTGGCTGGGTTGATACCGGCGGCTCCACATTCCTTGACCGGTATGCTGAACAATTATGGCTGACGCTTTTTGCCAAAGCACCCGAGATCACCCTCTTCGATATCCGGCAGATGCAGCGGAAACTCCGCGAGTCGGACCGTGCTCCCTGGCAGGATGAACAGCCGAGTTTCAGCTATGATGAAATGATCAGTCCATATCAATTGAAAGATGGTGTCACTATAACCCCCACCACCATTGCCAGGGCTGCAGGGTACACTTTTGAGAAGGTCGACGGGTTCCTGGGTGAACTTGGTAAACCCATCGGTGTGAAAAGTTACAGGCCTTACCATTCAACAGGTGAGGATTTCCTTCAGACTTATCTTGGCATGGCAGGCATCCCGATGGATATTGTCCCGGAATTCCCGGCAGAAGATAGTATGATATTGCTTACGGAAAGTGCAAAATTCGATCCGGAAATTGTTAACAAGATCAAGGGTCAGCTGATGAACGGAAAAGATGTGATGATCACTTCAGGTCTGCTGAGGGCGCTGGAGGATAAGGGTATCTGTGATATCGCCGAGCTGAGGTATACCGACAGAAAAGCGCTCGTTAAAGAATTCTCCGTTGGCTGGAGGGGACATTATATGTGTAATGATGAGATCATGATCCCACAGATCAACTATCTTACAAACGATTCCTGGGAGATCATTTCAGGTATGGATGCCGGCCTGGGCTGGCCCTTCCTGCATATGGCCGGTTATGCCAATGGTACCTTATATGTTCTGACCATTCCTGAAAATTTTGCCGATATTTATAATCTTCCGGCCGAAGTATTATCAGAAATCAGGAGGATCCTATCACAAAATATCTATCTGCGGCTGGAGGCTCCGGGGAAAGTGAGCCTTTTTGTATACGATAATCACACCGCCATTGTGGAATCATTTCTTGATGAGGATGTTGAAAGTATTATTGTTACTGACAAAAAGTTTACAAAGATGACCGACCTGGTCTCAGGAGAATCCTTCGCGGCTGAAAAAGTATCCCTGAATATGCCCTGGGGGGCGGTGGAAAGCCAGGAAGTGAGATTCAGACTCTCTTTAAAACCGCATTCATACCGGGTGTTTAAAATCGAATAGATAAACACAGTATGCAGTTTTATTAATAAATTGATAATTCCTGTCTCAGGTTATTAAAATTACCTGCCAGGAATATCGGAAGAGGTAATGATGGGTTGCTCAAAATAACGGATAATCTTATAAATCCTATAATGCTCCGACCGGAATAAAGGTTTAAAATATTCATTCTCAATAGTACTGCAGGCAATCACAAAAGCAACATTATCAATAAATCCCGGTTGTATCAGCACTTCAGGCTGCGCTTTTACCTGTCCCTGTTTGTTCATCCGGATATACCATTCATAAATACCTTTTGATTCAGTGGGTATAAACCTGTGGTAAAAATATGCATCCCTTTCTGATTTCCTGGGAATGGTGAGCGTAAAATGGGTTTCTTCACATAACATCATGAACTTGTCGGATGGAGCAGAATTTTGTTTCAAGCACGCGGAGAGACTATTTATTTCTGACCAAATGCTTCTGTTCCGTTTGATATTGTCATACCGGTTAATAAGTTTCAGGGAGATGGTCAGCAAAAACAGACAGAAAAGGAAAATCATCTGGGCCTGATAGAATGTTCGTTTATACCACTTCAGCTTGTTCATTTTCAACCACCTGTAAAACTGAGGGATCCATTTTTCTTTCAGGAGAAGAAGGGTCTCAAGCTGGAAAAACAACATGGCAAGAAGACTTCCCCTGAAAGGATAAAACTTCAATATGGCACCCTTCCGGTCGAAATAAGCAATGATTACAAAAGATAGGTTTTGGATCAGGATAATGATAAGCAGGGTATTCATTTCCTTTAAATGAGCGGGTGCTGATTTTCGGTATAAGGTAAGTGAAAGGATAAATGCAACAAGGGATATGAATATTTTCCCGGCATGGTACCGGAGGAAAAACTCCCGGCTTTTGAAAAGGCCTATATGGCTTGGATTTCTGATGAATGTATAAACTTCACCGGTATTTACGCCATTGATAATGGTTGGGTTCCCTGAAACCATCCCTTTATAAATATAGATCAGAAGGGGAGACAAAATGATGGCATAAATAAACCAGCAGGAAACCATTTTAATGTTCATTTTATATTTGAGAAGGAAAAAAATGAACAGATAAATGCTATACCAACCCCCGACAAGGAGATGCCAGTAGATTGATAATCCTGCAAGAAGGATACTGACAAGGAAACGATTTTTAAAAAAGAAATATATGCTCCACAGGACAAATACATAAGCTATGGTTTTTGATTCAAAACCACCGAACATCCATTCCCCGGCGAAAAAACTTTGTTGTGGAATGAAAATTACAGCCAGCCAGAAAACCAGCAGTATGTTATTCAACCTGAAGTGCCGTGCCAATGCAGCAACAGGAAATGCATAAAGAAGGAAATTCAGCATTCTTCCAAAAAACGCGAGTTGCTCAAAACTTATGAATCTGAGAGCCCAGCCTGTGATGTATTGAAATACAATTCTTGTTCCCGGGAAATCGGTAAAGAGAAATGAACCGGGGATCCACTCCGGATCCATGAAGGCTTTAGCGTAGCCGAAATAATGCTCTTCGTTATATATGAGTTCAAATCCGAGAAAAAAAATGGAAAGAATAATAAAAATAAGGATCCTTGAATCAAGGCGGTTAAAACCGGCAATGAACTTTGAAAGAATCTTCATAATTAATCATCAAGATATTTATCTCTGATTATATACAAAGGCCTTTTGCGGGATTCGTCATAAATCCTGAGGACATACTCGCCTATTAATCCCAGGGCCAGCAACTGAACCCCATTAAAAAGGATCAGAAAAATGATAATGGTTGTAAATCCCTGCGGAACGTTGCCGTAAACATATTTTTTGATGAGTGTGACAATGATATAGATGAAGGAGAAAAGTATAACCAGAAATCCTAACCTGGAGAGTATTTTAACAGGAAAATTACTGAATGAGAAAATCCCGTTATAGGCAAGCAGGATCAATTTCCGGAAAGTATATTTAGGTATACCGGCCTGTCTTTTTTCTCTTTCATATTCAAAGCCGGTTTGCCTGAATCCCACCCAGGATCTGATCCCCCTGATAAAAAGGCTTTGTTCGGGCATCTGCAGGATATAATCGACCACAAAACGCCGCATTATTGAAAAATCACCGCTGTTGAGGGGAATTTCCACATTCGACATTCTCCTGAGGATACGGTAGAA
>CAZRHW010000260.1:0-4928 GCA_964599785.1 uncultured Bacteroides sp.
TATCATAGTCCCCAATCCTCGCCATCAATATACCATTACACCAATTCACCAACCTGGCCAATCCCCAAAACCCTAAACCCTCACCCACCAATATACCAATATACCAATTCACCAATTCACCAATATTCCGTTTGAAAAAACTATCTTTAGACAGGTAAATTTTTACTTTATCATGAACTACTTTGATGCCATATTTGCCATTGCTTTTCTCTGGAGTATTTACAGAGGGCTCACCAGGGGATTCGTGATCATGGCGGCCACACTGGCAGCCCTGCTCCTTGGTATTTGGGGAGCTGTACACTTTTCAAGTATTACATCCGATCTCCTGTACCGTTATCTTCATCTTCAGACCCAGTACCTGTCACTGATATCATTTGCCCTTACATTTGTCCTGATAGTTATTGCTGTTCATCTTTTAGCGCGGGTTATTGACAAATTGCTGAAAGCGGTGGCACTTGGTTTTGTGAACAGGCTGGCAGGTATGCTTTTCGGAATTCTGAAAACAGCACTTATTCTCAGTATCATTCTCGTACTGGTGAATAATATTGATAAAAGGGTTCCTTTTATTCCTGAAGAACATAAGCAAGGATCATTGCTTTATGAACCATTATCGAAACTTGCACCTGCCATATTTCCTTTCCTGAATTTCAACCAGATCAGAGAAAGAATCGAAGACATTGAAGAAAAGGAATATGAAATTTAGTAAGTATGATAAACTTGTTGTTCGGTTGAAGCAATTAAGTAATTGAATTATAAATTATTGTTTGTAGAGACGCGCCTCGGCGCATCTCTTCAAATATTTGATTTTCAATGTCTTTGGTTTAATAGCACAATGTGATACTTAAACTTATTTTATATGCTTTGACCCCTCTCCACCCATTACTCCCACCTACAAATCACGATTCACGGCTTTCGACTCACGACTCACGACTCACGACTCACGATTTTCTTAACTTTACAGAAATATACTTTCTATGAACTTTGTTGAAGAATTAAGATGGAGAGGGATGATCCATGATATCATGCCCGGCACAGAGGAACAACTGGAAAAAGAGATGACCACGGCTTATATCGGTTTTGATCCCTCAGCCAGTTCATTGCATATTGGCAATCTTGTAGGGATCATGATGTTAAAACACTTTCAGTTGAAGGGGCATAAACCGGTAGCACTGGTAGGTGGTGCAACAGGTATGATCGGTGACCCATCAGGAAAATCACAGGAAAGAAACCTGCTTGATGAACAAACCTTGCGGGCAAACCAGGAATGCATAAAAAAACAACTCTCACATTTCCTGGACTTTAATCCGGACCTTCCGAATGCTGCCCTCATGGTGAATAACTATGATTGGATGAAAGATTATTCATTTCTTAATTTCATCCGGGATATCGGTAAACATCTTACGGTGAATTACATGATGGCTAAAGATTCAGTCAGAACAAGACTTGGAACTGACAACAATACAGGAATGTCCTTCACGGAGTTCTCCTATCAGCTTGTCCAGGGATATGATTTTCTTAATTTATATCAAACCATTCATTGCAAACTTCAGATGGGAGGTTCAGACCAGTGGGGTAATATTGTAACCGGCACCGAGCTAATACGCAGAAAAACAGGAGGGGAAGCATTTGCACTGACCTCCCCGCTGATTACAAAATCCGATGGCGGCAAATTCGGAAAAACGGAAGAAGGTAATGTTTGGCTTGATCCTGACATGACCTCCCCTTATAAATTCTATCAATTCTGGTTGAATGTGGCAGATGAAGATGCTGAGTTATTTGTTAAAATCTTCACCCTGTTATCGATAAATGAGATAGAAGAATTGATTAAACAACACAGGGCTGCTCCCCATGAAAGGATATTACAGAAAACACTCGCAAGGGAGGTTACAGTTATGGTTCATTCCGAAGATGACTACCAGGCATCTGAAGAAGCCTCCCGGATACTTTTCGGGCAGGCCACAACAGAATCCCTGGCAGGCATAAGGGAAGATGTGTTTCTATCAGTTTTCGATGGTGTCCCCCGATTTGAAATCGCGGCCAATATATTACCTTGCCGGATACCGGAAATATTAACTGTACATACTGCCATTTTTGGATCCAAAGGAGAATTAAAAAGACTGGTTGAAGGAGGGGGATTATTTATTAATAAATCAAAGATTCTCGAAACTGAAAGAGAAATAATCCGGGAAGATCTGATAAACAACAAATATTTATTGGTTCAAAAAGGCAAAAAGAACTATTTCCTGATTATTGTGAAATAATTGTTATTCAAATTCGTTGTATAGTAGATTATTAATAATTTGTTTATCAATATTTTAAGACAGTTTGACACACACATTTCTCTGACTCAGCCCCCTGTCAGGGGTGTTTAAAAAGTCCTTTGATTTTTATTTCTCGCAGATTCCGCTGATTTAAACGCAGATTTCGCAGAATTTAAATAACTGGTTTAGAGACATCTGCGAAATCTGCGATATAATCTGCGCATATCTGCGAGAAGCCTTTAAAGACTTTTTTAACAGCCCACAGGGGGGGTGAGTCCGCAAAGGTTATTTTTTAATCGCATCTCACTTGAAATAATTGTATAAAATCTCAGATTATGAATGAAAGTAATTCCCACTATCGCTTCGATTCCATAGATCTGGCGATATATATCTGGAAAAAAAGGATCCCTCTGCTGATTATTACTTTTGCCGCCGGAGTAATCTCAATCATCGGATCAATAATGATTACACCAAGATTTAAATCAACTGTCGTTTTATTTCCCACATCCGAAGCATCAACACCCAAATCCCTGTTACAGATGAACTACCAGCTTGATTTTCAGGCTGTAGGAGAGGAGGAGCAGGTGGAAGCAATTATGCAGGTACTTAAATCTGATAAGATAAGGGATAAGATCATTGAAAAATATGATTTGATGAAACACTATGGCATCAAACCAACTGGGATGCACCCCCTATACAAACTGCATACATTCTATGAAACGAATGTCAGAATAAAGAGAACTGAATATAACTCTGTAGTTATTTCTGTTTTGGATGCTGATCCGCAACAGGCAGCAGACATGGCAAATGATATTGCCTGCCTGGCAGACACAACAATCTGGGAAATGAAAGCAGCCAGGGGCAAAAGGGCAATTGATTACATGGAACAGGTATTGGATTCAATGAACCAGGAGCTTAATGAATTAAAAGACTGCATACAAAGCTTTAATAAAAAGGGTATTCTGAATTTTGACAGGCAGATTGAGCGGCTCATAGAAGCTTACGGCAAAGCTATTCTGGACGGGAATATTCGTGCAAAGAAAGAAATTAAAGAAGAAATATTATATCTGGGAGAATATTCAAGTGAGTTTTACTCATGTTTTTACAGCTATGACTATGAAATGGAAAGATACAGTGATATAAAAACCCAGTATCTTCAGGTTAAAGCTAACTATGAAAACCAGCTATCAAATATTTTTATTCTTGACAAAGCATTTAAGGCTGATAAAAAAGCATATCCTAAAAAATCGATCATCGTAATTATCGCTACATTATCAACGTTTATTCTGGCTGTCCTTTCCTTTCTGTTTTTCGAGAATTTTATGAAGCGGATCAAATCAGCATGATTAAAAGCCAGCCATATCCAAAAGAAACCATGCTTGTTTTGCTGGTTTCTTTTCTTTTTATTGCCCTGAATGCATTCCTGATTTCAATAGAATTTTACTACCTCAATATTATTCCATGGCTTTTGCTGATCGTCCTGCTTGCTTTTTATTCACTTGACCGAACCCTGCTGCTGATCGTTTTTTTCACACCTTTATCCGTTGAATTATCGAACCTGGTATACGGGCTGGATTTTGATGTCTATTTACCCACTGAACCACTGATGCTGGGTGTACTTATTCTTGTTATGCTGAAATATTTCCAGGGAGAAGGTTTTGACCGGAGGATCCTTTTTCATCCGGTAAGCATTGCGATTTATTTTAACCTGTTCTGGATCCTTATAACAACCATTACAAGCAGTATGTTCCTGGTTTCATTTAAGTTCTTATTTTCCCGGATCTGGTTCGTGGTTACATTTTATTTCCTTGCCACCCAGTTTTTCAGGTCTTACGGGAATATCAGGAAATATTTATGGGTCTATATCATTCCGATGCTGATCATTATTTTCATTGTTCTGGCTAAGTTATCGACATATGGTTTCTTCAATCAGCGTGCTGCCCATTCTGTTGTCCGGCCTTTTTTCAATGACCATACTTCATACGGTGCTTCCCTTGCTTTTTTAATACCGGTTCTGACAGGATTTATTTTTAATGACCAGAGAATAAAAGGTTTCCTAAAACTTACCAGCATCCTTATTCTGGTTATTTTCCTTGTTGCTATAATTTTATCCTATTCCAGGGCAGCGTGGATAAGTGTGCTGGGAGCAATTGTATTTTTTTTCATTATCAGGCTGAGAATCAGATTTTCCTTCCTTTTAGTAGTGGGAGTAATCGTATCATTATTCCTTTATTCTTACCGTAATGATATCATTATTAAGCTTGAACAAAACAGGCAGGATGCTTCAAAGGTTCTTTCCGAACACGTAAAATCGATTTCAAATGTAGCAACCGATGCTTCCAACCTGGAACGGCTGAACAGATGGAGTTGCGCATGGAGGATGTTTAAGGAGAAGCCCATATTCGGATGGGGCCCTGGTGCCTATATGTTTCAATATGCACCATTCCAGATCTCACGGGAAAGAACGATTATCAGTACTGATTTTGCCGATGTCGGGAATGCTCACAGTGAATATATCGGGCCACTGGCCGAATCGGGTCTCTTTGGTACCCTTACATTTCTATGGGTTGTTATTGCAGCCATATTTACAGGTTTACGTGCTTACCGTAATGCCCAATCCAGATTTGTTAAAACACTTGTACTGTCAGTTCTATTAGGCTTGTCAAC
>CAZRHW010000261.1:0-4917 GCA_964599785.1 uncultured Bacteroides sp.
CGCCTTGAGCCTTGCACCTGATGCCCGTTGCCTTACGCCCTGCGCCTTGAGCCTTACACCTGATGCCCGTTGCCTTACGCCCTGCGCCTTGAGCCTTGCACCTGATGCCCGTTGCCTTACGCCCTGCGCCTTGAGCCTTACACCTGATGCCCGTTGCCTTACGCCCTGCGCCTTGAGCCTTGCACCTGATGCCCGTTGCCTTACGCCCTGCGCCTTGAGCCTTGCACCTGATGCCTGTTGCCTGTTGCCTGTTGCGACCTCTGCGATCACGCTACATTTATCCTGGTTGGTAACCGGATTTAACTTATTTATATTCAGAATAAATTAGTTTCTGATCATAAAAATTGACACAAAGCAATTCATCTAATTTCTAACATATGTAATTTTGTACGGCGAAGAAAATATATACCGAATATAAATGTCCGGCAAGGATGTTACACATGATGGCGTTATAGAGGAGGTCAGGGATCATCAGGTAGTTGTAAAATTTATTTCCGATCCTGCCTGTGGGGAGTGTCACGCAAAGGGATTCTGCTCCATCCCGGGGAAAAATGAAAAAAGCCTGGAGGTTAGTGCTTCGGGAATGGATTATACCACTGGTGAAAAAGTAAAGATCGTCCTGGCCCGGTCACATGGTTTCAAAGCTGTCTTTCTTGCTTATATCATGCCTTTCCTGATTGTTTTCATTATTCTTGCCGTACTTAATACACTTACACATCATGAAGCGCTTTCAGGTATTTTATCCATTACCAGCCTGATTCCCTATTACCTGATCTTATCGGGATTCCGAAACAGACTTGAAAAACAATTCAATTTCAGAATTTTAAAAATCTGATCATCCTTACTGAATGAATGATATTCTTATATATACGATCATCACCCTGAGCGCAACCGGAGTCATTGCAGCTGTCATCCTTTACTTTGTTGCACAACGTTTTAAAGTGTTCGAAGATCCCAGGATAGACCACGTTGAAGATGCTTTGCCTGCCGCTAACTGTGGAGGATGCGGTTTTCCCGGATGCAGGAATTTTGCGGAAGCCTGTGTGAAAAGCGATAACCTGAAGGGATTATTTTGTCCTGTCGGGGGCAATGATACAATGGCCACCGTGGCATCTCTCCTGGGTATGGAGGCAGAAGAACAGGATCCGACGGTTGCTGTTGTCCGATGTGCCGGATCATATGATAAAAGACCAAGGATCAATCTCTATGACGGCCCCGCATCATGTGCCATTATCAGCAGTATCTATGGCGGGGATACGGGATGTATATACGGCTGTTTCGGCCTTGGCGACTGTGTCAGGGTATGTGATTTCGATGCCATTCACATAAATCTTCAAACAGGACTTCCTGTTGTAACGGATGAAAAATGCACGGCCTGTGGAGCCTGTGTGGAAGCCTGCCCGAAACATATTATTGAATTACGTAAGAAAATTAAAAAAGATAAGAAGATATTTGTTTGCTGTATAAATGAAGATAAAGGGGCTGTCGCCGGAAAAAACTGCCAGGTAGCATGTATCGGCTGCAACAAGTGTGTCAAAGTATGTCCATATGAAGCCATAACCCTTGAGAACTGGCTCGCATACATCGATTCCTATAAATGCAGGCTATGCAGAAAATGCGTCGAAGTATGTCCTACAAATGCTATCCTGGAGATAAACTTCCCGCCACGAAAAATCCGGGAAATTCCGGGACTGGAGGGGCAGAGCATTCCGGAGGATGCGTTAAAACCTGAAAACGACAGTTGATAAATAAGTGATATCGAATGCCTGAGACCTTTACACTGGGAGGAATTCATCCTGCAGAGAACAAAATTACTGCCGGAAAACAGATCATTGACCTGCCGGTACCGCCAGTGGCAACCATCCCGGTTCTCCAGCATATCGGCACGCCGGCCAAAATCATCGTTAAAAAGGGAGAAAAGGTAAAAACAGGTCAGCTTATTGCAAACAGTGAAGGTTTTATCTCAGCAAACATCCATTCATCCGTTACCGGTACTGTCACTAAGGTGGAAAAGTTGATTGATTCATCTGGTTATAAAAGGATGGCCGTTGAAATCGAGACCACTACCGATGAATGGATGGAACAGATTGACCATGACCTTAAACCAGTTTTAGATATCAGTCTCACCACCCCGGAAATAATGGTCAGAATCTGGGAATCAGGGATCGTCGGGCTGGGTGGTGCAACATTCCCATCACATGTAAAAATGGCTTTTCCAAGGGGAAAAAAGGTTGAATTGCTCATTATTAATGGTGTGGAATGTGAACCCTATCTTACTGCCGATCATGCGCTGATGCTTGAAAAGGGTGAAGAGATCATGGTCGGTATCCGGATTGTCATGACGGCACTCGGGGTAAAACAGGCAATTATCGGAATTGAAATAAATAAGGCGGATGCCATCGATCATCTGCAAAAAATCTCCGGCAGATACCCGGGAATCTTTGTCAGGGAGCTGAAAGTCAGGTATCCGCAGGGTAGTGAGAAACAACTTATTAAGGCACTTACCGGGCGTGAAATTCCATCCGGAGGATTGCCGGTAGACGTGGGATCTGTGGTCTTTAATGTAAGCACCATGTTTGCTGTATATGAGGCTGTTCAGAAAAATAAACCACTGATCGACAGGGTCGTTACAGTTACAGGTAAGTCACTTAAAAATCCGGGCAATTTCAGAACCCGCATAGGAACACATGTCTCCGAACTGATTAAGGCAGCCGGAGGATTACCTGAGAATGCAGGAAAAATTATCGGCGGCGGTCCAATGATGGGTAAAGCCCTGAACAGTTTTGATGTCCCGGTTATTAAAGGTACCTCAGGATTGCTGGTACTGGACGAGCAGGAATCCAGGCGCAGACCTGTCATGAATTGTATCCGCTGCTCCCGGTGCATATCGGTATGTCCAATGGGACTTGAGCCCTACCTGTTAATGACCCTCGCTGAAAGGAGGATGTGTGAGTTTATTGAAGATTGTCATATAGGCGATTGTATGGAGTGTGGTTCATGCAGTTATACCTGCCCTGCAAACCGGCCGCTGCTGGATTATATCCGTCTGGGAAAAGCGAGGCTGCGGGAACTTAAAAGAAAGAAAAAGGAAAAATAATATAATATGCTGACCGTATCACCATCTCCTCATGATCATTCCGGTGAATCAGTAAGTCATCTGATGTTCGGGGTTGTTATCGCTATGATCCCTGCATTTTTGGTATCGGTGATTTACTACGGTATTGGTGCACTCGTTATTACCGTTACTGCCATGCTTTCCTGTGCTGTCTTTGAATATCTGATACAACGATACATACTAAAGAAACCATCAAGCCTGAAAGATGGTTCAGCTTTGGTGACCGGCATGCTGCTGGCTTTTTGCCTTCCTGCAAACCTTCCTGTACTGCTGGTTATTCTTGGAAGCCTCGCAGCAATTGGCATCGGTAAAATGTCATTCGGCGGTCTGGGCAACAATCCCTTCAATCCGGCTCTTGTAGGAAGGATTGTCCTTTTTGTCTCCTTCCCTGTGCAAATGACCAGTTATCCCGAACCATTGCAATACTGGTTCAGGTACACTGATGCAATAACCGGCGCTACGCCGCTTTCAATTGTTAAGGAAGGGCTGAGAAACGGAGAGCCACTTGCTGATATCATGATAAAAGTGCCTGATTATATCGACCTGTTTCTTGGCAGGATAGGAGGTTCATCAGGAGAAATTGCTGCATTCGCCCTCCTGCTCGGATTGATCTACCTTCTTGCCCGGAAAATTATAACGTATCATATCCCCGTTTCGATAATCATCACTGTCGCCCTCTTTACCGGTATACTGTGGCTATCGGAGCCAGCGAAATATGCAGATCCCCTGTTCCATCTTTTATCGGGCGGACTTCTGCTGGGCGCATTCTTTATGGCCACAGATTATGTTACTTCACCAATGACCGGGAAGGGAATGTGGATTTATGGTATCGGAATCGGAATAATCACTGTCCTGATAAGGGTCTTCGGAGATTATCCCGAAGGTGTACAATTTGCTATCCTGATCATGAATGCATTTGTCCCTTTGATCAACAAATATGTTAAACCACACCGGTTCGGAGAAAAGATGACATATGAGTAAAAAGGAATCGACATTTATAAATATGATCCTGACCCTGTTCCTGGTTACTGCAATAGCATCAACCAGCCTGGGATTTATTCATAATATTACAAAGGAACCCATTGACAGAGCTCTCAGACTTAAAAAGCTGGATGCCATTAGAGCCGTATTGCCAGATTTTGATAATGAACCATCACAGAATCCCGAAAAAAGGATCGTCGACAATGATACCCTGTATTTCTATCATGCAACAAAGAATGGGAATCCGGTGGGAACTGCTGTTGAAATTTTCACAAATAAGGGCTTCAGCGGCCAGATCAGGATCATGGTAGGTTTTACCCCGGAGGGTAATATATACGATATAACAACACTGCAGCATCAGGAAACACCAGGTCTGGGTGATAAAATAGAAAAATCAAAATCCTATAATAAAAAGACCGGCCTGTCCTGGATCAGCCAGTTTATAGGGAAAAATCCCTCCCGGTTCAGACTTGCTGTAAAAAAAGATGGGGGCGATGTTGATGCCATTACTGCCGCAACGATCAGTTCAAGGGCATTTTGTGATGCGGTGCAAAGGGGATATGATGAATTTGTGCGATTAAACAAGGATGAGAATAAAGATCAAAATTGAAATTCATTTATTGCAAGATATCAATGACTTGAATAAAACTATCTGATATGAAAATAAAAGCTTCTCGCTGATAAACGCAGATTAATCCGCAGATATTCGCAAATGCTATTAATTACGATCTGGCATTTTGCGTAAATCTGCGGATTAATCTGCGAAAATCTGCGAGAAATAAAAATTGAACTTTTTACTAAATCTGTAATCTACATACTAT